>NZ_JBEZMA010000023.1:68901-114818 GCF_040652415.1 Streptomyces sp. NPDC048255 | reverse complement strand
GGTACCCGCTCCGCGGGTACCTGAGCGCTGCGCGCTCAGGAGAGACCGGCCTCGCTGCGCTCGGCTGGCCCTTCGGGCCAGAGCTGGCCCTTCGGGCCAGAGTCCTCCGCTTCGCTGCGGACGGGTTCGAGACCTCGCTTCGCTCGGTCTCGAACGGCTCGCTTCGCGAGCTTGTGTGACCCCGTTTCACGGGGTTCGGGCCTTTGGCCCATTGGGCGCGTCCGCTTCGCTCCCCCGCCCGGTCCTTCCGGCTTCGCCTTCAGGACTAGCCCGCTGCGCGGGCGCCGGCAGCAACAACCAGGGAACCGCCGGGTGTCAGAGGTGGTTGGTCTCGTGATAGAGACGCCAGTGCCACCAGCCTCCCCTACGGTACGGCTGGCGGTAAGCGAGCGGGTCGGGGAGCGTCCTACGCCGCAGTTCATCATCCATTTCCGCCAGCAGCGCTTCCAGATCGCGGCGGGCACTCGTGGGGAGCCTGCGCACGACCACTTCGAGGAGGTCCCGGGCCACCGCAACGTTCTCCCAGAGCTCCTGGTCCTGACTACCGCTAATCGACAGGAGCAGGTACAGGTACTTGCCCGGGCGCGCGAGGAAGGCCCGATAGGCATCGATGGCCTCCAAAGCCGCCCCCGGCCACCATCCTTCGCCGAACGGGCGCCGGTATTCCTCCCGGCGGATCGCGGAGACGATCCGCCGGGACGGGCGCCAACGCTTGGGCAATCCAACGCCCCATGAACCGGTATCCGCGTACACCTGTCGCGGCACCCGCTGCGCGCGCAGCACTCCCGGCCGATTACGCGGCATGAGCCTTTCGGAATGCAGTCATAAGACTTGATCATGGCACCAATGCGGCGGGACGTCCAGCGATTCCGCCGGATCGCTGCCACCCCGAACGGCCTGCTTTGCAGGCCTGGGTGACCCCGTTTCACGGGGTCCGGGCCTACGGCCCGTTGGGTGGGTCCGCTCCGCTCCCCCACCCGGGCCCTTCCGGCTCCGCCTCCAGGACCAGCCCGCTCCGCGGGCGGCTGGCAGCGAGGAGCTGATGGGGGTGTCACGGCCGACTCCTGGCTTACGGAGCTCCCGGTGCTGGCCAGGACGGGTCTGAACGCCGCCTGCGACTCACCGGTGCTGCTGTAGCGGATGACGAAGTCCACTGTCATCTGTATGCCGATTCCTGTCAGCCAGGTGACGGGCAGCCTCGTGGTTCACGATGAGGTCGGTCAGCCTTGGTGCTTCATTCTGTTCGCTGGATTGAGACTGGGCTAGGGGTACTCCATGCTGGGGCCTGGCTCGCCAGTGGAGTCGTGTCCCTGACTGGCCTTCATACCTCTCATGTGCCGGCCCCATTTGGCTGTACCGGATGGCGGTGGGTGCTGTCAGTCGTATGCCGATACAGGTCAGTTGGATGCCTAAGGGCTGGGATACCTGGAATCGGGGCGGCCAGTTGTGCTGTCCAGTGCTCGGCGGGGAGAGAGGCAACGCGTGCTGGAAAGTGGCGAGGATCCTGCGAGCGGCTCTGCGGCCGTGTTCCCGCCCCGGGCCGGACAGGCAGCGGCAATGCCCCGCCTAATGGACCTCGATGAGCGCGGCGAGCTGACATCACGGGAACGCTCAGCCTCCCCGTAGCCGATGAACCCCTGTCCCTGGACGAGCTCTTCTCCACCGCAGACGACGGGCAGGGCAGCTTCAGCTGAGAGATCGTCACCGGTTCGCTTGATCCACTGGGCATCGGTGCGAAAGTGCCCGCCCGGGGACTGCAAACACGAGACCGTGATGGAGTGACCTATCACCCCGGCCTCCTGCGGACCGCTCCTCTGCAGGGAGAAACGACGTCGTCGCTGATCTGCCGCATCGCGAGCCGCTACGGGATGGAAGCGAAGGCGTTGAGGTCCTGGTGGCAATGGCGCAACTCCCAACCTGTGCACGACGGCGGGGGTGGGCGGGCCGACGCCGAAGTGCTGCTGAACGCGGCCGGGCGGCAGCTCCTGGCAAGCCTGTGCGGCGTCAGGGAAGACGTGTTGGCGCGGGCGTTGCCGTCCTGGGAGCAGGGCGACGCCAAGCTACCCGCCGAGGAGGAGGGAGTGCCAGCGGCGGTGTGGCGGATCGGTGGCGCGGCCGCCGGGCCGGTGGCGTTCGGCTGCCGCCTGTGTACGGCCCGGCGCACGGGGACGGTGGCGCGGGTCGTGCGGTACGCGCCGCGTTGGCAGCGGGTGTGTGTCCGGCACGGGCGGTGGCTCCTGGACGCGGATGCCGACCAGCCCCTGGAGTATCTGGACGTGCTGCAGCTGCCGGAGGTGAGCGCTGCGCAGCGGCAGTGGGCCGGGGTGGCGCGGCGGGCGGTGCGGGCCGGGGTCGTGCCGGAGAGGGTGTTCGCGCTGGCGTATGCGGTGGTGGCCCGCTGGTGGGAGCAGGCCTTTGGCTGGGAGCGGGAGACGGTCTGGCCGCGGCGTCTGCATCAGGTCGCGGGCGGTGATGCCGGTGGTGATCTGGAGCGGTGGCGGATCGTGGGGCGGGACGTGGTCGTCTTCCCCGAGGTGGTGGCGGTCGCCGACGCGCTGCTGGACCCGGGCATGGTCGAGCTGGTGTGGCAGGACAGCGGTGCCGGGCGGCCACGGGCGCTGCCCGCCGACGGCATGTTCTGCCGCCGGCTCGGTGAGCGGGTCGGGCGGGGATGGCTGGGGCCTCTGGCGGCGATCGACTACGGCGGTCCGTTGACGTCCTGGATGGGCGGCGTCATCCGCCAGCGCCGCGGAGCCGGTGGCCCGCCCGGATACGACAGCGATCCCTGGTGGGTGCGTCAGGAGCATCAGCCGGCGTCCATGGCCGGAGAGCTGCGAGTGCTGGGCAAGGAGAAGAAGGCGCCCGGTGCGGGGACGATATGGCGGACAGTGGTGCCGCCCGAGCAGCGGGCACTCATCGGCAGCCTCATCGACAGTGCCGAGGAGCAGCTCGTCCAGCTGCGCGGCGTGCAGAGCGGGCCGACGGCCGAGGTCGCCCGGCAGTTGCTGCGCGGTCTCGGGCACAGTGTCGGCCTGGTCGAGGCGGCCTGGAAGCGGACCGCGGTGGCGGCGGTGAACGGCGGGGTGCCACTGGAGGAGGTGGCCCGGTGGGTGGACATGCCCGCCGCGGAGCTCAGGAGCATGCTGACGGCGGGCAAGCAAGACGGCGGTTGAAAGCGCAGGGCGGACGGGTGCGTTGGCTTTTCGCTGATACTGCACTCGTTTGTGGCAGGAATCCTGAAAACAGCGGGGCCCATCGGCGGGAGGGGCTTGGCTGGTTCAGGTGACCAGCGTAGGAGGGGCCCGGTCCGGAAGCCGGGCAGGACGAGTGGCCGTGGATCCTGGGAGCGCCTTCGAGGCGGTCTTCCTTGACCCGGTCGGGCAGACGGTCCAGCAGCGCTGGGCGGATGCCGCCATTGCTGTGGCGTTCGAGGAATTGGAGCCGGTGTCGGCGTTCCCGGTGATCCCGGGGCGCCGGTGGGGGCCGGGCTTGTGGTGGTCGTCGACGACCGGGAGGCATGTGGCCGCGGGGTCGAACGCGATGCGGACCCAGCTGATGATCCTGGACCGGGATCCGCGGGTGATCGGGCTCGCGGGGCGGCCGGTGCGGTTGCTGTGGCGCAGCGACCGTGGGCAGGTGCGTTCGTGGGTGCCGCAGCTCTTCGCCCGGTACAGCGACGGCAGCGCGCTGCTGGCCGACTGCCCCAGCCACCTGGAAGCCGGTGGTGAGCGTGCGGTGAAGGCGGCCGTAGCGGTGAGTGAGGCGTGTGCTCAGATCGGCTGGACCTACCGGCGCCTTGCGCCGCTCGACGATGTGGCGGCCGCCAATCTGAAATGGCTGGCTGGCTACCGCCATCCCCGGAACCAGGGGCGTACTGGCCTGATGGCGGCCGTGCTCGGCGCGTTCGCGCAGCCCCGGCCGCTCATCGAAGGCGCCGAAGCGGCCGGCGACCCCATCGAGGTTCTTCCCGTCGTCTTCCACGCCCTGTGGCTCGGACAGCTGACGACACCGCTGCAGAGCCCTCTGCACGAACGCGTCCTCGTCGGCCCGGGGAGCTCGAGCCGTTCCGGCGAGCCAGGAGGTATCCGGTGACCGTGAGGCGCAATGCCCGGCCGACTGTGAAGGTCGGGGCGCATGTCCGTTTCCGTGGGGTGAAGTGGCAGGTGGTCGCCCTGTCCGGGCAGGACATCCGCCTCGTCGGCCCGGACGGCGGCGGTGAGACCGTGCTCGCCGGGTACCTGTTCGCCGACCCCGGCTTCACCGTCATCGGAGCCGACGCTCCCCAGGCGGCGCCGCAGTGGGGGCTGTTCGAGACCGCCCCTGCCGCGGCGCGCGAGAAGGCGCTGGCCTGGCAACGGCACGTGAGGGAAGTCGAATGCGGGCTGCCCGGCGGGCCCGGCAGCGAAGGAGTCGTACGGGAGCAGTACGACCCTGAGCGGCACACGCTGGCCGAGCGGGAACAGGCCAAGGCCCAGGAGCTGACCGCGCTCGGCTTCGGCCGTGTCTCACGCACCACGGTGCAGCGCATGCGCCTGGACTACCGCAAGCAGGGCCTGTGGGGGCTCCTCGACCACCGCACCACCCGCGCCTCCAGCCCCACCGGGCGGGCCGACGAACGGGTCGTCGCCGCCGTCCGCGAAGCGCTGCGCCGCCGCCGCGGCCGTTCCAAGGGCACCATCAACGGCCTCTTCCCTCTGATCACCCAGATCCTGGAGAACCGGCACGGCCCCGGGAACGTGCCCGCCCCGTCCCAGGCCACGCTGTACCGTCTCGTCACCTCTCTCGCCCGCCCCGGCGAACTGCCCACCGGACCAGTCCGCCAGATCCCCGCAAGTTTCGACGGGCGGGCCTTCACTCCGGCCACGGCGCTGCGACCCGGCGAGCAGGTCCAGGTCGACATCACCCGCCTGGACGTCCTGGCCCTCTTCGACGACGGCACCCTCGCCCGCCCCGAACTCACCATCGCCATCGACGTCGCCACCCGCGCCGTCCTCGCGGCCGTCCTGTGCCCCAGCGCGACCAAGGCCGTCGACGCGGCCCTGCTGCTCGCGGAGATAGCCGTCCCGCACCCCGCTCGCCCCGCCTGGCCCGACATCCTGCGCATGAACCAGGCCCTCGCCCTGCCACACCACCGGCTGGCCACGCTGGACGAGCGCCTGGCGGGGGCCGCGGCCCGGCCTGTCGTCCTGCCCGAGACGATCGTCGTCGACCGGGGCAAAGTCTTCGTCTCCCGCGCGTTCACCGCCGCCTGCGAGAGCCTCGGCATCAGTGTCCAGCCCGCCCCGCCCCACGCCCCCACCGCCAAAGGCATCGTCGAACGCGCCTTCGGCACCATCAACGCGCTGTGGTGCCAGTACCTGCCCGGCTACACCGGATCCGACGTCACCCGCCGCGGTCCCGACACCGAGCACGAAGCCTGCTACAGCGTCGCCCAGCTGCAGGACCTCCTCGACGAATGGCTGGTGCACTACCACCACCGGCCCCACGAAGGCCTGCGCCACCCGATGATGCCGGGCAAAGCACTCACCCCGAACCAGATGTGGGCCGCCCTCGTCGCCGTCGCCGGCTACGTGCCCGTCCCCCTCACCGGCGGCGACTACCTCGAACTGCTGCCCTTGCGGTGGCAAGCCATCACCGCTTCCGGCATCCGCATCCACCACCGCACCTACGACCACGACTTCCTCGCCCCCTACCGCGGCCAGACCTCCCCCCACCCCAGCCGCAACGGCAAATGGGAGGTCCACTACAACCCCCACGACGTCCGCCAGATCTGGGTCCGCCTGCCCGACGGCGAACTCACCGAAATCCCCTGGATCCACCGCGACCACGTCCACCAGCCGTTCAACGACCACACCTGGCAGCACATCAGATCCCTCGCCCTGCACAGCAACCACGGCGACGCCGAGCAGCACGAAGCCGACCTCGCCGACGCCCTCGACCAGCTCATGCGCCGCGTCCACAGCGGCCACGCCACCAAGACCGAACGGGCCGTCATCGCCCGCACAGCCACCGTCCCGGTGCCCGCCGCCCGACCCTCAGAACACCACGCCGGCACCGGCCACCACACCGGCGACCACGCGCAGCACGGCGAGGACGACAGCATCGACGACCTCGAAGACCTGCCCGACGACAGCCGGCCCGCCTCGCAGGCAGGTGGGTTCGGGCTCTACGACGCACACGAGGAAGCCGCCAAGTGGTGAACAACCCGCACCCCACGACACCGATCCCGAGCAGCACAACATCGATCCGTCCAGACGGCAGCAGCGCGGTCGAGGCGTCCTGGCCGCTGACCACCTGGAACGGCTGGCAGCGCTTCGCCACCACCGACCCCCCGGCCCCACCCCAGCCCGGCGACCCGCCCCGCAGCGTTGAGGAACGCCTCGCCTACCACTCCCGCTTCGTCACCATCCGCACACCCGCCATCGACACCCTCGCCACCCAGGTACGCACCCTGATGATCCTCGGCCGTCACCAGCAGGCCACCGCACGGCCCTCCCTGATCGTCACCGGGCCCGCCGCGGCCGGGAAAACAACGGCCCTCCTCCACGTCGGCCGCGCCTGCCACCTCGCCCACCACCGCAAAAACCCCGTCCCGCCCGGATCAGCCCACGCTGCGGTACCCGTCGCCTACGTCCTCGTCCCGCCCGGCGCCACCGCGAAGACCCTCATCACCGAGTTCGCCCGCTACCTCGCCGTCCCCGTCACCGCGCGCATGACCCAGACCCAGATCACCGAAGCCGTCTGCCACACCTACACCCACGCCGGTGTCCAACTCGTCCTCATCGACGAGATCCACCGCCTCAACCCCCGCACCACCACAGGCGCCCAAACCGCCGACCTCATCAAAGACCTCACCGAACGCCTCCCCGCGACGTTCGTCTACGCCGGCATCAACGTCACCGACACACCCCTGTTCACCGGGACCCGCGGCGCCCAACTCGCCGGACGCGCCACCCTGGTCACCTGCGGCCCCCTCCCCGCCCGCCACAGCACCCGCCAGCCATTCCGCGACGTCATCACCGACATCGAAAACGCCCTCGACCTCACCCACCACCGGCCTGGCACCCTCCCCCGCCACGCCCCCTACCTCCACCAACGCACCGCCGGGCGCATCGGATCCCTCACCCGACTCATCCGTCAAGCCGCTATCACCGCCATCGGCGACGGCACCGAACGCATCACCAAAGCCACCCTCGACGCCGTCCAACTCGACCACCTCGCCGAACCCCCCCCACCCGAACCCGCTAACACACCACCCCGACAACACGAAAGGGCCCTGAACAGCACAAACGCTGGCTGAGCCCTTACACGCTAGAACCATCCACAACAGACCACGCCACACTCAGCACAGACCAGAAAGCCCCAGCTCACACACCCAAGACCCACGCCGGGAACCGTCCGATCGGGCTCTCAACAAACCCACAACACCCCAGGCCAGCCAACAGCCAGCACACCAACCACCACCCCCTCCAGCGTCAGCCGGATCCGGACCGTCCCGCCGGGCCCGGGCAGATCCCGGGTCCGGCCCGCCCGTGTAATCGCGATCGGTAGCGTCGGCGACCCGGGCATCTAGGAGACGCGAGTTGATCGCGAAGATATACCGGCTGTGGTCAGCGCCCTACCCCTAGGGGAAAGTGGCGCCATCCCGTTGGCTCAGTAGTTCCACCCCTGGTAACCGTTCTGGAGGGCGGCAGCGCTGCAGTCGTGGAGGCGCAGGCCATAGGTGGGGCTGTAGTCCAGGCACTTTCCGGTGGCCACGTTCCGGAAGGAAACCCACTGGTAGACGCCGTCCTGGTCGTTGACGAACCAACGCTGGTAGCCGTTGACGTAACTGGCGGTGCTGCACGCGTGGGTACGGACGCCGTGGGCGGCGCTGCCGTCGAGGCATTCCCCCGTAGCCACGTTCTGGAAGTTGATGTAGCCGTCGTCGTACTGGATCGCCGTGAACTTCTGGAAACCATTGTCGAAGCTCGCCTTGCTACAGGTGTGCACCCTCAGCCCGTAGCTGGCACTGTCGTCCACACACTTCGATTGGTCCCTGCGGTTGAGGAAGTTCTTGTCCCACACGGCGATGATTCCGGCCGTGGCCCCTGTTGCACCTGCCGTCTCCGACAGGCTGTGGGCCCCCTCAGGGACAGGCGCTTCGGAGTCGTATGTCGTCACGACGGAGGCCGGGCTGCTCGGGGTCGAGGCCGCAGCACTGGGTGCAACAGCGAACGCCCCTATCAGGCTGCCGACGGCGGCGACCAGGGCAAAGGTCTTTCGCATGTACAAAACCCCCCAATGATATGATTCTTGAACTTTTGACCGCTTTGCGTCACATTATCCTGGCGACGCAAGACAATGATCATTTTAGTCCCTGTTCCTGAGCCGCGCATGACAATGACCTGAAGCGATTCACCCGCAGGAGTGAGCTTTGTGTTCGTTGCAGATGCCGGCTGCCACGATGTCCATGATCACGGGCGGACGGTCGTCCTGTGACATCAGACGTGAGGGGCAGACATGCTGGATGATGCGGTCGTGACGCACCAGGTTCAGGTGGAGCTGGGCGGTCTTCGGGTGGAGACGCTCAAGAGCGTCTCGGCGATCACGGTGGATCAGGAGTACATCGATGTCGCGTCGATGACCCCGGCCGCACAGCATCATGCTCGGGATGCGGGGAATTCGCGGCGGTCGTCTCCGGCACGCTCGGCCAGCCCCTTTGCGTGGACTGCACCGCCCCGGAGGTCTGGCATACCTGTCCCACCTGCAACGATGCAGACCATCCGCACCCTGGCCAGTGCGCGCGCTGCCTCATCAACCGGCGCCTCAACGAACTGCTCGGCCCTCCGTCCGATGTCCTCCACCCCGGCCTCGAAGCACTTCGGCACAACATCGCCACCACCGAGCACCCCATCACCGCCAGGCGGTGGCTGAACAAACCGTCCGTCTCCCCGGTCCTGGCCGACCTCGCGGCCGGCCGACGAGCTCTCACCCACGAGGCTCTCGATGAACTGCCCGACAGCCCGCCCGTCGCCCACCTCCGCCAGGTCCTCGTTGCCGTCGGCGCCCTGCCCGAGCGCGACGAGTACATGGTCCGCCTCGAACGCTTCCTCACCGGCCTCCTCGCATCCCAACAGGACCCTGAGCAACGCAAAGTCCTGCACCGGTACGCGATCTGACACCTGGTCCGGCGACTCCGCCGACGCAACAGCGGCCGCCCCATCACCCCGCAGCAGTTCATATCCGCACGTCAACGCACTCATGCGGCCGTCGCCTTCCTGAACTGGCTGACGGCCCACAACCTCACCCGGGGGACCTGTCAGCAGGCCGACCTCGACCGGTGGCTCACCGACGACTCCGCCACCTACCGCCAGACGGCAGGACTTCATCCGCTGGGCCCGCACCAACAAGCTCACCACCGTCCACGTCCCCGCTATCCGCTGGAACGGCCCCACTCAGCCACTCGACGACGAACATCGCTGGAACGTCGCACGCCGGCTCCTGCACGACGACACCCTCAAACCCGAAGACCGCCTCGCGGGACTGCTTCTTCTCCTCTACGCACAAGGGCCATCGGCGATCCACCGGTTGTCCATCGAGGACGTCGAGGTCGGCAATCAGGAAGTACGTCTCCACCTCGGCGATGCCCCCGTTCAGCTGCCCGAGCCCGTCGCCGAACTGGCCCGCGTGGTCGCCGCGAACCGCAAGGGCCACGCGACCATCGGTGCCCTGGCGCCATCGCCCTGGCTCTTCCCCGGCGGCCAGCCAGGACGTCCGATCAGCACCACACAGCTGACGCAGCGGCTGAACAACCTGGGTATCCGGCCCAACCAGGCCCGCAGCACCGCACTCTTCCAGCTCGCCACCGAGATCCCCGCCGCGATCCTCGCCCGCACCCTGGGGATCCACACCGACGTCGCTGTCGCCTGGCAGCGTCTCTCCGCCGGCGACTGGGCCACCTACGCCGCCGAAGTCAGCCGACGCACGACCTCGTGAGCCGTGCATTCGAGGGGAAAGACCGGTGTTGGGCATGGACACCGGCAGGAATACTCGCTGGTCAGGCCGGAGGTCGCCGACGAATGGGTATACCGGCGAGATCTACGATGACCACCATGGAACCAGTCTCCGCCGTCGTCCACCTGGACAGCCCCTTCATCAACTTCCGAGACTTCGACTTCGGGGAGCGCTCCCACGGCTACCGCTGGGTCAACGTCAAGCGTTTCCAGCTGTCGTCCGAGGCATTGGACGACCGAGACGCGCTGGCTGCCTTGATCGCGCACCCTCAGTTTCGGGACACGTACGACGGCGCCGGCGTTCAAGACTGGCCACGGCACGGTCAGTGGTGGCTCGACCGCCCTGATACCTACGAGACCGTCGATGCCGCTACGGCCGTCGACACCATCCACTTCTGGGCCAACCAGCATGGCGCCGTCCCAGAATCACTCGCATCACGCCTGCGTCAGGAGATCTACACCCCGATCTGCAAGGCGACCAGCAGATACCTGCTGGGACAGCTTCCGGAGGACGCCTTCCACGACTACGGCCCTATCCATATCGACTACCACGAACTCGTCCTCATCGACCGCCCGGCAGCGACGCTCACTCTCCTCGTCTCAGCGGACGACTGACGCCACCGCAACTAGCTCCACCGGGCCTCTGAAGGAGGGCATTCAGACAGTTCCAATACCCGACGTCACCATTAATCGGCGCCGAGCGGCGCCGCGAGGCCGTGGACCGGGTCACCGCCCTGCAGTTCGACCGGCACGGCGCCCGGGTCTGGCGTGCGGCGCAGAGCCTGCTGGACTCCGAGCACGTCCGCCACGCGATCGGGGAGGTCGCCACGCCGTACGGGGTGTGCCGCGAACCGTCCAACGTCGCCGCCGGCGGCCACGCCTGCCCGCTGCGGTTCCGCTGCCTGGGCTGCGAGCACTTCAACACAGATGTCTCCTACCTGCCGGATCTGCAAGCCCACCTCGCCGACCTGCTGCGCAGCCGGGAACGGTTGATGTCCGCCTTCGAGGCCGACGAATGGGCCCGCACGCAGGCCATACCCAGCAACGAGGAGATCAGCCGGGTCCGCCGGCTCATCGACCGCGTCACTACCGACCTTGACCAGCTGACCGCCAAGGACCGCGCGCAGATCGAGCAGGCCGTTGCTCTCGTCCGCCGCGGGCGGAGCGTGATGCTGGGGATGCCGCGGATCGGTCAGCCCCTGCCCGATGTCCGGCCGAGGAGGACGGCGTGAGTTCGGCAATGAGCGACGGCCGCAAGGCGGACTCTGACCGGCGTCGGCAGCGTGTTGTGAAGGCTGTCAACGCCGCCACCCACAGAGGGGGCCGGATCAGTGTTTCCGGCATCGCCCGGCAGGCCGGGGTGGACCGTACCTTTCTCTACCGGCATCGCGATCTGCTCGCGCTGGTCCATGCGGCGGAGGTCGAGCCGTCCGAGCAAGACCCTGCATCTGGCGCGTCCGCAGTAAGTCGGGCATCGCTCCAGGTCGACCTCGCGAACGCGCAGGCCCGCAACGCCCGGCTTGCCGCGCGGATCCAGCTCTTGGAGAAGCGCCTGTCCAGCGAGCTTGGCGAGCAGGCGTGGCGGGAGTCAGGGCTGGGCGTGCCCACCGACATCGACGAGCTCCAACGCAGCCTCACCCGGCTTGAACAGCGCAACGTCGAGTTGACCTCCGCCCTGGAGGAGTCCCAAGCGGATCTGGGCGCTGCCCGGGAAGCCAACCGCGAACTGACCCGAGCGCTCAACCAGCGCGTGCAGGCAGACACCACGGCGTCGTGATCCGGCCTACGCGGCGGCCACCTCCCGGGACTCGTCGACTGCCACCCGGCCCTCAGCGGCTCGTAGGAGCCCATTGTCCCGTGCCGGTGAACGTTTTGTCCCGTGCCGGTGAACGTTGAAGTAAGTTCCCCTCGCCGCCGAGCAGGGAAGGCGCCGATTTGCCCCTTTCGGGGGTTCGGACAATCCTGGAGGGGAGTCCTACGCGGTGGGTGTCAGCGGCCGCGCAAACCCCCACGAACTACATCATCAGCTCCACGTCCAGGGCACCTACGACGGCGCTCCGGGCCGGCCTTGCGGCCACCCTGGACAGTTCCTGACCCGCCTGAACGACGGTCTGGCTATCGGGTGGCCCGGGAACCCGTGGCGCCGAGGGGATCTCGGCACTCGACACACGGTCACCGTCCCCATGTCCACAGCGGGGGCGCAACACCGTCCAGCTGGCCCACTACGTGGCGTTCGGGGTGGGGAATTGGCTGACCGTCGACACAGAGGTGATCTCCGTGGCGTTTCCCAGCGGCATTCGTTCGCAGGACCCCCTCACGGGGCAGCCCAAGGTGTGGTCGTCCGTCCTCCAAAGTAGTACTGCGGGGCCGTACGCCGTCAACGAGAGCCAGTTGGTGAAGGAAGCGCTGACCGCTGTACGTGCTCGGCCGGAGATAGCCGAGCAGCTGGCGGTACTTCAGGAACCACCACAGCTCGAGCATCTGGTAGACGACCAGCGTGGCGTCATCGAGATGAACCTGGCGGAACAGCTCGAGCGGACCCGCCAGTTGGGCGTCCGCCTGCATGAGCTGCTAGTAACGGAAATAGCGTCGGATCCGGGTCGCCATGCCGCGTTCACGAAGCTTTCCGAAGCGGCGGACGGACTTCGCGACGTGTCGCAGGCGCTTTTCGACGTGAGTCAGGAGCCGCCAGGAGGAGTCGATGATGGCACGAAAGTGCGCGCCCTCCTCACCGCGGCCTGGGAGCGACGCACAGCGGCTGCTCGTCTCTTGCCGGCCCGAACCAGCCCGGCCTTCGTCTGGGCTCAACAAGCCAAACGCAGGAACCGAGCAGGCCCACCAAAGTGGCCGGACCCGCCCCGAGCTGCCGTAAAGGATGAGATCGTCAGCGTCACGTACGATCTGCTCCGAATCCAGGCAAGCCTGGAGCGCCACATGACCGAGCAGAGGGACCAGGCGAGTGAGCGGCCGGACTTCCGGAACCTGGAAACAGAGTGGAAGGCGGCCCGGGCTGATCTAGGGTCCATGGCGGAATCGACGATTCATGGGCTGGTTCTCACCGCGCTCAACAGCGCCGTGGCCGCGCACTTCGCCCTGAGCATGCAGATCCGCTCCCTCAAAGGGCTGCGTGAGACGATCACCAACGAGAAGGTGGTGATCACCCCGTCCTTCGAGCGGCTGGAGTCGATGATCGACCGGCATGGCGAGGGAAGCTTCGGCATCGCGGGCCCGCGTGGTGTCGGCAAGTCGGCGCTCATCAAGTTCTTCACGACATCCGGTACCCACACGATGGCTCTTGGGGAGCCGCCGCGGGAGCCACCGGAACGATCGCGACTCGGAGTTTCGGTGGCGGCCCCCGTCGCGTACGAGTCGCGTGAGTTCGTCCTGCACCTACACGCCGAGGTCTGCCGGGCGCTGCTCGGCCCCAACGCGGACCGGATGCTCGAGGTCGAGGTGGAGCAGACCCCGAGACGCGCTGCCAGTGTCCTCACGGCAGTGGGCGTCGCATCTACCGGTGCCGTGTGCCTCGCCGGGGGCGCCATTCTTGTCGCCGTTGCCGCCCGGCGCCTCAGCGCACCCGATGACGCATGGACCTATGCGGGCTTGGTGATGACCGCCATTGCGGTCGGACTGCTGGTGCTGCTCCTCCTCGGTACCGTGCGGCTGGCAGTGCCCGGCCTCCGGACCAGATTCACCACCTGGGATCCGATTGATGTGACGACAGCCGAGGATTGGCTCTATTACAAGGCCGTGCGGAAATTCAGCTGGGGTTGGCCCATCCTCTCGCTCACCGCAGCGATCGGCTTGTCTCTACTTACGGTGTCCGGCGGATTGGGGCGGGGCACCTGGATGCTGTTGGGTGGCACGGCTGCGGTCGTCCTCGGTGCGACTCTGCTCTCCCGGGGGAGGAAACATTATGCACGGGTCTTGCGGAACCTCTGGCACCTTCCTCCTACGAGGGCTGCCGAAACCACGACGTACTCCAGTGAGGCCGGGCTCCATGAACTCGCGCTCGACCAGCTCCGGCAGATCCGCTACCAGCAGACCCTCAGCAACGAGCACTCCATGACGCTCAGGCTCGGTGGCGCGCGGCAACTTCCCGTCGGTGTCGACGTCGGGTCCAAGCAAGGTACGACGCTAGCGGAACGGACGAAGACCTACCCCGAGATCGTGTCCGGTCTCCGGGCCTTCCTGGAGACCGTCAGCCAGAAGCACCAACTAATCATCGCCGTCGACGAGCTGGACAAGCTGCGAAGTGCGGAGGACGTCGAGAACTTCCTCAACGACATCAAGGGCGTGTTCGGTGCCAGCCGCTGCTTCTTCCTCGTCTCCGTCTCGGAGGAGGCGGCCGCAAGCTTCGAACGGCGCGGCATACCCTTCCGCGACGTGTTTGACAGCTGCTTCGACGATGTCCTCACCCTCCAGCGCCTGGGGCTCGACACCGGGCGGAAGATCCTCTACGGGCTGCTGCTCGGGTGGAGGGAGCCCTTCGTCGCTCTGTGCTACGTACTCTCCGGCGGCCTCCCTCGGGAACTGCAGCGCAGCGCGCGCCAACTGGTAGGCAAACACGACGAGAAGAGCACCATCGACCTATTGCAAGCCGTGCCGGAGCTGATGCGCCACGAGGCCGCCGCTCGACTCGGGGCCGTCCGCCACGGCCTGCTCCGGGAGGCATGCGGACCGGCCGGCCTCGCCCTCGTTGGCCGCATCGAACTCATCGACCCCACGGGCGCCTCCGCGGACCAGTTCCGAGAGTGGTACGAGGACCTGGCTGAGTGGTGCCTGCGGCAGTTCGCAGGACTCCGCAATCCGGACGGGTCGTCAATGCCCGCGGCCACGCGGATGGGGTGCGAACTCGCCACCTTCCTGCTCTTCGCCGCAACCGTGATGGACTTCTTCGGCAGCACCCTGACTTCGGACCGTCTCCAGCAGGCAGCAAAGCCGGCGGGCGGTCAGTCTCTGGCCAAGCTCGCGGACGCCCGCCATGCCCTCTCCCTCAGCCCCTGGACCTCAGTCGGCTGCCTCACAACCTTCCGCGACGCTTGGGGCCTCTGACCGCGGTCGCCCCCTCCAGCCAGATACCTGTTCGCGGGAGACTGCGTCCACGGTGCGGCATCTCGCCTGGCCTCTCCGCAGGTCCGACCCTCGCAGCTACGTGAACCACGACGTCGCGCGATTGGCTGCCACATCAGCCGCGTCGATGGGTCCCTGCCGATGCGTTAGCAAGCGCCCGGCCGCCAGCTGACGCGCTTGAGCCGATCTCCTCCCCTCGGCGGAGACCACTCGAACGAGCGATAGCACCACAGGTGTTGCACAAGATACTGTCACTTGCACCGGCGCTGAGCTGCGCAAATAAGTCTCATCTCGCCTCGCGCCACACCGCCAGTCCCAGAGAAGCGACTATGTCGCCGTGGTCAGCGCTGTCCTGGCGCCGGACGGTGACGATGTCACCGTCGCAGATGGCGGCCTCGATCATGCTGTCTCCGACGACCGGAAACCGACGGGTTCGCCGAATCTCAGAGGACTCTTCCCGGGAACCGGTCGCGGTTCTTCTTCTACGGGGTTGAGCCTGGCGTGGGTTCGCTCGCTACAACCGTGCGGCCGTCTGTCGTCTCCTGCTCGGCCAACCGTCACGGCGCGACGGGAATGTCTTCACCGCGGGAGGCGGCGGGGACCAGGCGGGGTACCAGCCGGACATAGGCGACCATGCCGAGGACCTCGACCAAGGTCTGGGTGACCACGACGACAGCGGCGACGGCCAGGTTGTCGGGCAGGGCCAGAGCCAGAGGCAGGACGACGAGGGAGTTACGGGTCGCGCCGGTGAAGACGATCGCCCGACCCGCGGGAGCGTCCAGGCGGAACAGGCGGGCCACGGCCTTGCCGGCGAACGCCATGACCACGAGGAACGCCGCGTAGAACGGGACGACGGCGGCGACATCGGCGAGGCTGTCCCCGAGCTTGGGCACCTGGGAGGCAACCACGACCAGCAGGGTCGCGGCTATCAGCGGCACCATCGTGGTGGTCGCGGCGTCGGAGACTTTCTGTCCGGCCGGACGGCGGGCCGCCCACGTCTGCAGGGCCCACGCGAGGACGAGCGGGATGACGATCAGGACGATGAACGCCTCGACGAACGGACTGACCTCGACGATGTCGGCCAGCTCCGAGCCCATGAACAGGTAGAGGAACCCCGGCAGCAGCAGCATCTGCGCGACCAGCAGCGCCGGGGTCGCGGCGAGAAGACGGCGGCTGGACCCGTTGGCGAACCCGGAGAAGACGATGACGTAGTCCACGCACGGGCAGAGCAGCACCAGCAGGACGCCGAGGCGGACCGCCTAGTCAGCGGGCAGGAAGGCGAACATTGCGGTAACCACCAGCGGGACCACGACGAAGTTCACCACCACCGCGGCGGACATGAACCGGCCGTCACGTAGCGAGCGGACCAGTTCGGCGGCGGGGACCTGGAGGAAGGTGACGAACAGCAGGGCGCCGAGGACCGGGTTGATCGCGTGCTCCAGCCCCGGTCCAAGGCCGGGCGCTGTCCAGCGAGCAGTCCACCGGCGGCCATCGCCGCCAGGTAGATCACGACCTGGTGATGTTCCATCCGCTCGACCAGGCCATGCGGTCCCTGCTGCGACACCCGAGCTGCGCCCTCGTGCTGTTCCCGGCCACCCCGTGGCAGCCGCGCGATTCATCCTCGCAGGCCACTGTGTGCGGCCTGACGTGCGGCTCCGCTCAGCGAGCGGTCCCTCTCCCGTCCGTGTCCGGGGGCGGGCCGAGGGTCGGCATGCCGAGGTCGGCCGGTGCCTGGGCCGTGTGGCAGGCCGTCGCCCGGCGCCGACGCCGTACGACGAAGACGCCGAGTCCGGCGGCCACGGCCAGCACCCCGAGGGTGGGCATCCACAGGGCGCCGATCGCGGAGGTGACGCCGATGCCGCCAAGGACGGCGAGGATCGGGCCCGCGCAGCACACCGCACAGGCGGCGACCGCGGCCGCGCCGACGCCGAGCATGCGCCAAGGCCCGGACGGGCGGGACGTGGGGGCTGGGGTGGTCATGCGGTTGCTCCAAAGAGGTCTGCCAGCATTCCGGCGGCAGACTCGGGCGCCCGCACATCCAGCTGGAGGGCGATCGGGGTCAGGTGCAGGGTGAAGTCGAAGAACGCGCAGCAGCCCTGCTCTGCCGCAGCGAGCGCCGCGACCTCGCTGGCCAGCTCGGCACCGGCGGGGAAGGACAGACGGATGCCGTCGGGGATCTGCTCGCGCCCTTCGGCCTTGCCGACCAGCTGCTGCCACTGCTCGGTGCGCTAGCCCAGTTCGGCGCCGCCTAGCGTGCAAGCCACCGGGACGTCCCGCCACGGCTCAGCAGCCGAGGCGGAGCGGGTGGGCGACAGCGTGATCGCCACGGGCCCGGCCGGTGCCGAGCCAGCCGTGGTGCAGCCGCAGTCTGGCCCGCACGCCCCCGCGGGTGCTGGGCTCGACAGCTCGGCGTGGACACCGGCCAGATGGGCGGAGAACGCACGCAGCTCGGCGATCCGGCCGTCGGTCTCTGTGGTCCGGTCCGCGACCAGCGGCAGCATCCGCGCCCGGACCGAGGCGCACACCCCCTCCTCACGGACGTCGAGAAGCTCGCGGATCTCATCCAGGGCCAGGCCCAGCAGCTTGGCCGAGGAGATGAACGCCAGGCGCTCCACCGCGTCCTCGCCGTACATCCGATACCCGGACGGCGTGCGGTCCGCGGGAAGCAGACCGGCGTCCTCGTAGAAGCGCAGCGTGGTCGCCGGCACGCCGCTGCGTTCGGCCAGCTGCGAGATGCGGTAGCTCGTCATGCCTTCGACGGTAAACCTTCGACCCGACTGGAAGGTCAAGCCCTGACCTGCGGGGCCGTATCTGACTCCGCTCGTTCCGGGCTGGCCGCCGGTGGGCCTTTACGGGGCGATGGGACCGTTTTTCTTCTCCGGGTGTGCCGACAGGACGTAGCCGGTGGCGGAGAGGTTGGACAGGCCGAAGAGTTCCATCAGCCGGACGGGGTCGGCGCTGTGACGCGCCTCGTCGACGATTCGGTCCACGTGCAGCCGGCCGGCAGGCCGACTCGCTGGAAGAGCTGCTGGACCACGCCGGCGCTGATGGGCGGGCCGGAGTCGTCGACGGCGGTGTTGCGGGTGACAAAGAAGTAGGGATTGGAGCTGTCGGGCCAGCGCCGGTGGCGCTGGAGCTCCCATGCTGTGGTCAGGCGCAGGGTGAAGGCGTCGAGGTAGATGACGTGGTCCATGCGACCCGTCCGGCGCAGGCGCAGGCGGCCCTTGCTGCGGTCGAGGTCGGTCCGCCGGAGGTGGACAAGCTGTCCGGGGAGGAGGGCGTAGATGGCGACGAGGGCAACCATGAGGCGGTCGCGCGGGTCGTCGAGGCGGTCCAGGAGACCGGCGACGCGGTCGGAACGCAGCGCGGTCGGCATGGATCGGCTGCTGGTGAGGGAGATGCTGCGGGCAGGATCTTGGAAGACGAGGCGTTCGCGTTTGAGAGCCCTGAAGAAGGAGCGCAGTGAGGTGTGCAGGCGGCGGGCCTGGTCGCCCGGGAGCGGGTCCAGGACGTCCTCGATGTGCTTCCTGGTGATCTCACGGGGGTCGGTAAGCCCGTCGGCGATCCACGCTTCGAAGGTGCAGAGTATGGCGCCCACGTAGTTCTCGACGGTCTTGGGGCTGCGGGCCCGGCTGGAGGTGCTGCCCTGGCCGAGGAGTACGTCGATGAAGGTGTGCACCGCGGCGGAGAAGGCCGGGCGGGCGAAGGCGGTGGCGTGGTGCCGGGCGCGGGCGATGCAGGGGTCGCTGGGCGGTTGCGCGGCGAGCAGGCCGCGTTGGCGGAGGTAGTTGATGACGCGGGCGCCCTGGAGGTTGGCTCTCATGGAGGCCAGGGCCCGGATGTCGCTCTCCTGGATGGGAGCCTCGGCGCCGAGGTGCCCGGTCACGATGCGCAGGGTTCGGGTGCTGCCGTTGAAGAAGTCGGTGTTCCATCCGCGGCCACGCATGTACGCGGTGAAGTCAGTGATCAGGCTGTCTGCTGCCGCGGTAAGGGCCGGCGGTGTGCTGGTATCCAGACGGGTCCAGTCGCGGGGCGGGGACGGGAACAGTACCAGCTGGGCGGGGTCCACGAGGTACTCGGATAGTTGGCGTTCGGACTTGGCCCGGGCGCGGGCGCGTCGTCGTTTGAGGGCGAAGCGGCCTTGGGGCGCCGCGGTGCCAGGCAGGAAGCGTCCGACCGCCAGTCCGGCGGTATGAGGGCCGGCGAACCACAGCTGATCGCCGTTCTTCATCGCGATCTGGGCGGTGTCGACCTCGGTTTCGGCGAAGACGATCCGGCACATGCGGCACATCCCGGCGCTGAGCATCAGCGTGCGGTGGCAGCGGCCGCACTCGGCTTCGTTGGCGCCGCGCTTGCGCATCTCGGAGCACCAGCTGGTGCACGGCACACACAGGACCGGGCGGTGGTTCGCCCAGGCCAGACAGTGTGTGCACTGTCCCCGCAGCTCAGGGTCGCGCTGTCCGCCCTGGCGGGTGGGGCCGGTTCCGCGCGGCGGGACCATCCGGCGCGGGGGTGGCGGTGCGAGGATGCCGGCTCGGTCCAGGGTGGCGTTAACGGCGCCAAATGGCCCCAGATTTTCGGTCTGGGCTGGCCCCACGTCTGTGGTTGAAGCGGCGCTTGTTCAGGCCTGAAGTGGCTCCGGGTTCCGGTCCCAGCAGGGCCAGCCATGGTATTCGTGGGGCTGCCCCAAGAGACCACTGTCTCTCACACCACTGTCCCTAAACCGAGAGATCGCAAGCGGCAACAGGGCGAGCCATCGAACCGGAATCAAGATCGGCCAGATGTCGCTACTGACCGTTCCGATCCTCGCCGTGGGCCAGTCAGTGCAGTCGGAGCTGCTCACCGTCCCGGCCTGGATCACTCTGCTGGACTTCGCCGGCTTCGGTCAGTTCCCGGTCGGCGCAGTGCGGCGCATCGACCCACATTTAGACTTCTTGTATACATCTGGATATGACGTCTAACATGGGATGGCAGCGTGCCTGCCGGGCCACGAGACCCAGCGATACGACAGCACGTCGAGCGAGTAGAAGCCGGAACCGCCCATGAATGCCGAACAGCACTCAGCCGTCGCCACCCCCGACCTGTACGACCGGTCCGGAAAGCGCTACTCCCTGGACGACCCTCGCTGGCGGGGCGAGGACGGCAGCCCCCTCGCGGTCAGTGCACTGCCAGGCCTGCGTCCCGAGCAGATCGACACCGCCGAACGGTCCCTGTGGCGCTACCACGAGGCCCTGCCCGTCCCGGCCGCCCGCCGGGTGAGCCTGGGCGAAGGGTGTACGCCGATGGTCCCGGTCGACTGGGCCGGCCGACGCGTCCACTTCAAGCTGGAGTGGTTCAACCCGACCTCCAGCTTCAAGGACCGGGGCGTATCGGTGATGATGTCCCACCTCGCGGCGCACGGCGCCGACCGCGTACTCGAGGACAGTTCAGGCAACGGCGGTTCCGCGGTGGCCGCCTACGCCGCCGCTGCCGGTATCCGCGCCAAAATCATCGTTCCCGCCGCCACCTCGGCGGCCAAGATCCTCCAGGCTCGCGCCTACGGAGCCGAGATCGAGCTCGTGGACGGCACCCGCGACGAGGTCTCGGACGAGGCGATCCGGCAGTCGGAGCAGATCTCCTACGCCAGCCACAACTGGCACCCCATGTTCATCCAGGGCACCAAGACCATCGCCTACGAGATGTGGGAGACCCTCGGCTTCACCGCGCCCGACAACGTAGTCCTCGTGGCCGGGGCCGGCAGCAACATCATCGGGTGCGACCTCGCGTTCGGCGAACTGCTCGACGCAGGCCAGATCGACAGGCGCCCGCGCCTGTTCGTCGGGCAGCCCGAGCACTGGGCGACCATTGCCGACACGTTCAACGGCATCGACCCGGCCGGCCGCGGCGAGCGGGTGCCCACGATCGCCGAGGGCGCGTCCATCGCCCACCCGGTCCGGCTGCCCGAGGCGGTGGAGGCCATCCGCCGCTCCGAAGGCGCCGCCTACGCCGTCCCCGAGGCGGAGATCCGCGCCGCGGTCCGCGCACTGAGCGCGCGAGGCTTGTACGCCGAGCCGACCAGCAGCGTCCCCGCGGCAGCCCTCGACCACTTCATCGCGACCGGAGAGATCGCTCCGGACGAGACGACCGTGGTCGTGCTCACCGGTGCGGGGCTGAAGTCCGCCGAGAAAATGGCCGCGGTGTTCGCCGGGCCCTGTGACGGCGCTCAGGAATCGAGCAGCGCTCGATGACACACCCCACCGGCCGACCGGACGACAAACGCGCCGACCAGCCCGCCGTACCGCAAGACGAGCACCTCGTGCGGGAAGCCGAGCGCATCGCTGTCGCCGTCGGGCGCATGTTCGCCGGTCTATGCGAGGTCGTCCTGCACGATCTGCGCCGACCCGACAGCGCCATCCGCACCATCGAGAACAACCTGTCCGGACGGCAGGTCGGAGACTCCGCCACCGAACTGGGCCTGCGCCGCATCGCCGACCCCGACTACCCCAGCGTCATCCAGAACTACAGCAACCAGTTCCCCGACGGACGCCCGGCCAAGAGCACCTCGATCGGCATCAGGAACGCCGAGGGACGTTACGTGGCGGCCCTGTGCTTGAACCTGGACGTCAGCGCGCTGTCCCCGCTGGCCCTGACCCTGGCCAACCTCGTCGCCACGGATGTCGAACACCAAGGCGAGGCCCTGGAGACGCTGCGCGACCGCAGCGGACGCAAACTCCGGTCGGCCATCGACTCCTTCGCGGCGCAGCGCTCCAACACCCCGCGTGGCCTCAACCGTGACCAGAAGCGCGAGCTGGTCCGGCGGCTGCATCGCGAGGGCTTCTTCGAGACCCGCAGTTCCGCACAGCTCATCGCCGACCAGCTCGGCGTCTCCCGGGCGACCGTCTACAACTACACGAAGTAGCCATACCCGGCAGCAGACCGATCCCGAGTGTCGCCGCGGCCTGGACGAATTGGTGGCTCTTGTAGACGGCGCGGTGGTCGCTGGTCACCGTCTCGGGAGCGAAGAACGGCAGCCCCCGCGACCGGGTGCCCGGCCAACTCCGCCACCAAGACCGCCAGGGCACCGGGATAGGGCCATTCCGTCTCCGGGCCCCGGTTCGGCCGCAGGCCGTTTCGGAGGAGCAGCAGAGGCTCGCCGCGTCTTGCGGGCGGCGGGACTCCGTTCGTGTTGGGTTTCGCTGCTACGTTCCGAAAGATCACGGGTCAGGAAACGCGTAAGAGCGGATGGGCTGACCCGCTTCCAGCGATCGGGGGTGAGTGAACTGTGATTCAGATGGTGTGGCGTGAGGTTCGGGAGGAACTGTGGACCCGTCCCTTGTGGTGGCTGCTGCTGTCAATCGCGACTGCGGTGCTCGCTGCTGTGGCATTCGCGGTCGGGGCCGTCGCCGGATGGGGAGGCTTGCACATCGGCGAGGCGTGCGGTGATTCCTATGACCCCGGGGTTGTTGCGCAGCACCTCGACGATCCATTGTTCCCGCTGCACAACTGGTGCAACGCGGAGCATGACCTCGTCCCCTCCTGGGTCAACCCGGCCGTTGCTGGTCTAGCCATGGCATCCGCTGTCTGTCTGGTCATGACTGTCGTGCTGGGCGTGGCTCGCGCCATCCGCAAGAAGAGACTGAGGAAGCTGAGGGCCTGAGTAGGTCACGGGAGTGAGACGACCGTAGCGCAGGGCGCCGACAACGACGCGTCGACAGCAGACTCTTGAGTCGAATGTCCCCAGCTGCGGCCCGGACGGCCTACCCCTACGGCTTACAGCCCGGCCGCGCCCCGGGCACCCTGCCGAAGTCCACCGCGCGCCCCCAGTGCACCCCTTCCCCAGGCCGGCGCGTTGGTGGTCAGGCCGCCACGGTTGAGGAGGTCAGGAAGCGCTGTCGAACAGTCGTGTCCTGGGGGCTCAGTAGCCTGCTGTGCCGCCGTCTACGCTGATGAGGGATCCGGTGATGCCAGCACCCTCATCGCTGGCCAGGAGGACGGCCACGGTTGCGACCTCTTCTACTGTGACGGTGCGTTTGAGGGCGGCTTCCTGGGTGAAGAGTTCGACGAATCCGTCGAAGTCGAGCCCCATGTTGGCGGCGACACGTGGGCCCTCGGCGAGATGCCCTCGGTGAGGACCAGGCCGGGGCATATGGCGTTGACGGTAATACCGAGCGGGCCTACTTCCTTTGCCAGGCTCTTCGTCAAGCCGTTGATGGCGTGCTTGGCTGCCACGTATGGGGCCAGTACCGGTTTGCCGTGTTTGCCTTCCACTGAGGACATGTTGATGATCCGACCGGTACGGGCGGGTTGCATGAGGCGCAGGGCGGCGCGGGTGGCCCAGAAGGTGGAGTAGAGGTTCCAGCGGATCACATGGTCGAACTGCTCGTTGCTGGTGTGCGTGACCTGCCCCGCTCCCGACGCCCGCACCCCAACTCCAACGCAGCCCGCTCGTACCTGCCCCGCACCAGCCCCTGATGCGGGGGTACATATAAGGTCCACACCCGCCTACCCCACACCAGGGGCATCTTGATGGGGCAGCCATGATGTCCGGGTGTTCTATGAAGACCTCAGCAAGTACGACTACCAGGAACAGGATTCGTTCACGGACAGGGAGTCGGCCTTCTACGCACTCTGGTACAGCCCGGGGTACACCCGCCTGAACGTCGGGTGGCTGGAAGCCAGTAAGCCGTACCCGAAAGGGACGGTCCCCACAGGTTTCGTGGACAAGCTGAAAGCTGTTCAGGAGATCCAATGGATGAACGTCTGCCTCGGAGTACACGAGTGCGACCTGTGCCCTAAAAATGAAGCGCCGGAAGGGAACGGCGAGGTCCGGATCCCGGGCGAGCCCGGAATCGCCTATGCCGCGCCCTACCTGATCACGCACTACATCACCGCCCACGGCTACCGACCTCCGCAGGCCTTCATAGATGCCGTTCTCGCTGTCGACCTCGACGCATGGGCCTCCGCCCAGTGGCCCAACGTCCCCTTCCCATGGGTTCCAGACGACGCACAGCGCATGCTGGAGTAGCACCAAACGAACACCGCCAGGCACCCAGACACAGCCCACAGAACGGCAACTGACACATCACGCGCGCCTGCCATAGCCAACACCGACACCGACACCGACACCGACACCCAGCGTGTGATCCCGATCTGCACCCAAGTGACCAGGCACTACGCCAAAAATGTCAGCGCGGAATCGGCAAGGACTGTCAGTGGCGAAACTCAAGCCACACCCCTTCGACCAGCAACAACCCCCAGACAGGACACTGACACCTCAACGCCGAACACCCACTGACAAACACACGCACATCATCTGCGCTGTCGCTGAAGGCGATGCGTGCTCGTCGGCCGGGGTGTCGGGCCATCAGGCGACGTGTCCGCGCTCGGCGTCGAGCTCGGACAGGCGGCGGTCGCGTACGACCTCCCACGAGGTGGTCTCCTCCGGGCGGGGCACTCCGTTGGCGGCGACCTCCTCGAGGAACGCGGCCAGGTCGTTCGCCCTCGCGCGAGTACGGGCGGCGTAGGCACGTAGGGAGTCGGCTCCTGCGGAGGCCGCCCGGCCTCCTGTGGCCGGCGGCTGCTCGTGATGGCTCATGACTGGCTCCTGGCAGTGATGGGTCGTTGTCCAACACGGTAGCTGTCGACGCCTCGTTCAAACAGCGGTCACCGGTTCTTGGGCGGCCAACTCGAGGCCATAGATCAGATTGGGGCCCGTCAGAGAAGCTCCGGTTGTACGTCCGTGATTTCTCTACCTGTGTAGTAGCGGGTGGCACTGGGGTACGAGAAATTCTTTTCATTGTAGGCGACTACGTACCCTAGGAGCGCAGTTATCTGCCAGCTGCGTCCCAGCGTCTGTGCCATCAGCCTGAAGCATTGATCTGCCGTGAGCACCCCGTGTGGGAGCAACACGTTTTTGTCTTCTGTTCCGGCAGGAGGCAAAGATGACCTGAAGTTGTACGGGAGGTTTTCCTTCAACAGTGTTGCCAGCTGTTGAAGAGGTACGTTTTTGCTCGGCCCGTTAAATCTGATTGGGTAATTCAGATCAATCGGATACAAGACATCGAAGTGGCTTTGCTTCAATCTAGTGAAATCCCGGGATCGACCTGGATCCAGATTGCCAAAACCGTTCCCATTCCATGGGATGGATCCCATGGATCTCATTTGTTTCAGGATGAGCTTTTCGGGGGCGATGGCTTGCATGTCATCTTCGACGAATACATGAGCGAAGGAGAATATATCCAGATCGATCTGCATTCTCCCTTGAAGTTTCATGCGAAGATTTCTTAGCCGTATCGCAATGGAGCGCTCATCCTTTCCTACGTACACAAGCTCCGAGTCTTTATACAGCATGAAGACGCCGGGCATGCTGCGCAGCTGGTTAAGGTTTCTATTCGTTAGTCGCTTGGGTTGCTGATCCACCAGAAGCTCGGTTAGTCGGGAGCCCATATATTGCGCAAAACCAAGGCTGAGCGTGTTCGATGAGAAGGGGCTGTCAGAGCCTGGTGAAGCGGCGTTGTCGCTGTCGCTTTGCTCTTTCGGCTGGCTGACCTCGGCGGCGTCACCGACGGCCTCTTCGGCCTGGCTGGCAACCTTTTCAGCCTCGCCGGCGGCTTCCTCGGCTGTCTCTAGAGTGGCTTCGAGTTCAGCGCATCGCCCCTCAGCTTCTGTGGCGCGTCGGTCGGCTTCACGAAGTTCTCGCTCCAGCCTGCAAACGAGCTCTCTCAGTTTGTCGCGCTCCGCTTGCACTGATTCATAGTCGTCCTTCCACTGCGCAAGCTCTGCCCGATGAGTGATTCGAGCAGAGATAGCTTGATGCTCAAGAGAGCGGAACTTCGCTTCCTGTTCCTTCGCCCGGGTGGTGGCGCTGGCGAGCACCTCCCGGACCAAGTTCGCTTCCTGCTGTAGGAGCTCGCTCTCATGGTCTGCTGCGGCTAGCTGATCACGGAGATCTTGGAGGTCCGCAGCAGCAGGGCTCGTAGCCCGAAGGGCGTTTCGATGCAGGCGCCGAATTGCGGCGGTCGCCTCAGGGGTCAGTACAACTTCAAGGTTCCTGTTGCCATCATCGATGAGCTGCTCAACGAAGCCTGCAGGCGGAACCAGCACCCCACTGAAGTACCGGGACAAGGTGGAGCGGTCCCAATGGACCCTGGCTGAGTAGCGGTTCAGAGAGACCCCTACACGCTGTGCCAGCGACCGAAGTGTGACTGCGAGTGCGTGGCGTTCGTCTCCTACTTCGTCTCGGTCGACATCTTTCTGGAACACCATCGTGCGTGGCCCCCGAGGCCGGGGCACAAGTTCTCCAGCCGAGATGTCAGCTACTTCGCCCTCTTCCATCTGGCCCTCCAGTGTGCGCTGCGGTGTTGCGGGGGGGTCCGCAACAGGGTGCGCATGCGGCAACACCTTGAACCCCAGCATGATCAGGACAGCCGAGCCCCAACGAACCCCCGGAGGAAATCCTATGCCGCGAAGCCGGACCGTCCGTCAGCCCCTCGTACGAGCAGCCGCGGGACTTGGTGTGGTTGGCTCCGGGAGCATTGCCGCTCTCGCAGGCGCGCCCTGGTGGTCCGTGGTGATGGGTGAGGCGGCAGTAGTACTCGTGGCCGCCCTGCACTTGATGATGCCTCAGGAATCAGCTGACCGGCTCGAGTGGTGGCGGCTGCGCTGGTCCCCTCCGCCGCCACAGCCGAAGACCGCACCGAAGAGCATCAACAGCCGCAGACAGCGTTCGAACAGCAGCCGGACCTGACAAGGCTGGCTGTGGCCCCCGGACCAGCGTCCAGGGCCACAGCCGCGTTGTTGTGCTCAGATACTCTCGTTCGTCGAGGCCAAGGCGAACGCCGCCCTCTTGGGACCGCCGGGAGTAGGCAAGACGCACATCGCCGTCGCCCTCGCGGCCTGCCGGGCTGGATACTCGGTCTACTTCACCAGCCTCGACGATATGGTCCGCAACCTCAAAGCCGCCGAAGCCGCCGGGCGCCTGGCCAACAAGCTCGGCACCTACCAGCGGCCGGGCGTCCTCGTGGTCGATGAAGTGGGCTACGAGATCCTCGAACGCGGAGAAGCGAACCTGGTCTTCCAGGTCGTCTCAAAGCGTTACGAAAAGGGCTCGATCATCCTCACTTCGAACAAGACCTTCAGCGAATGGGGACAGGTGTTCGGCGACGAAGTCCTCGCGACCGCCATCCTCGACCGTCTCCTTCACCACTGCGACGTGATCTCCATCAACGGCCCCAGCTACCGCCTCAAGAACCGACTCAAGGCCATCGAGCGGGACACAGACGTGGCCTGACAGGCCGCGTCGCACCCGGCGGTCGAGGGCTTGATCAGTCGTCTTCGAGCCGCTGGAAAATCGCGGAGAAGCGACCCGCCGACCGTCTGGCCGTACAGCCATGACTCCATCCGCCAAGCCGGTGGATCAAGGGCTATGTGGCGGGTCTGCGTCATTCGGAGGAGAGCGATCCGCAGCTGGACGAACGGGCAGCCCCATGACCGGGGCCATCAACTGAAGCAACCTGAAGACGGGCCGTTGAATCGGCCCCACGAGCTCGAAGCCACAGCCTGCCTGCAGGGCACGCTCCCGCGCCCACAACAGGACGCGGAGCCCTGAGAAGTCGCAGAACGACAGGTCGCGCAAGTCGACCTCGACGCGGTCAGCACCGCGCGTGATCGCACCCCTAAGCACCGCACGCAGGGGCGCCCCAGTGAGGCCGTCCAACTCGCCGCCCACCACCACCGTCGTCCGATCCCGGGAGTCCACCAGAGACACCCGCAACTGGCAGCTTCCACCGTCTGCGTCATTCGGAGAGGAGGGATTCGCGCGCGGGCTAACGGGCGGCCCCATGTCCCGGGCCATCCACTTGAACAACCTGAGGATGCGCGGTTGAAGCGGCCCCACGATCTCGAAGCCACACCCTGCCTGTAGGGCCTGTTCCCTCGCCCGCAACAGGATGTCGAACCCGGAGATGTCGGAGAACGACAGGTCCCGCAAGTCGACCTCGACACGGTGAGCACCGCCCGTGATCGCAGCCTCAAGCACTGTGCGCAGGCGCTGATAGCAGTAGACGTCCAGCTCGCCGCCCACCACCACCGTCGTCCGGTCCTCGGAGTCCACCACCGACACCCGGAAGTAGCTAGGTCCACCGTTCATGCGCTGAGCCTGCCTCGGGCCAGAAGCAGCCTCCGCCTGAGACTCCGCTAATCAGCTCCGATCACCACTCAAACGGGGTCCGCCAGGAGCGGGACGACTATGACGCCACCCTGTCGCTTGTAGTCGATCTCCACCGAGCCTCGCCGGAGAGACGAAACCGCGCTTGACCTCGGCGTCGAAGTCGACCCTGCGGACGCCGAGCCGCCGTGCGGCCTGGTCCGGGGCGAGGGGGACATGCCGGTCGAGCAGGGCCGGCAGGTCCCGGCGGCGCGCGAGGGCAGCCACCTGGTCCGGGTGAACGTCGGGGAACTCGGCGTTCCCGCCGAGGCGGACCAGCAGGCCCGCTCGGGCGAGGTAGCGCCGACCGCCGAGGCGGTCACCCGCGGCCGGCACCGCAACGGCGCCCGCAGACTTCCGACAGCCGGTCCGCCGCCACCCCCGCACCGATCGGCCCCCGCAGCTCTGCCCGCACCTGCTCCGGGTCGCAGCCTCCAGCACCGCCCGCGACCACCGCCCCGGGCCGGCATCCGCCGGCGGGACCAGGCCCGAGCCGGCCGCCCACCGCCAGGCCGCCAGAGGCACCCGCAGCTGGCCCGCGGCCTGGTTCTCGTCGTACTGCTCGCGCACCGAACGCGCCATGAATCGCACTCCGATCGCACATCGACGGCCCGACGGCCGGTGCGCACACGCCGCCCGGCGCCCGATGCCGGGCCCCCGGTCAGTCGGCTTCCGTCAGGGCCGCGTGCGCGGCGGCGAGGATCTCCTCGGAGAGCGGGGAGCCCTGGGTGGCCCGGGACAGGACCAGAGCACCGACCAGGGTGCACAGCCGGGCGAGGCCGCCCTCGCCGCCCCCGACGCCCCCGACACCCCCGACGCCCCCGACACCCCCGCCGTCCGCGACGGCCTCGGCGGGGGCGAGGAACGCGGCGAAGTCGGCCACGCCCTCCGCGTAGGTACGGCGCGCCTCGCGGCCTTCGGGTCCGCGCGCGATATCGGTGGCGAGAGCCGCGACCGGGCAGCCGTCCGCCGCGTTGTCACGGTGTTCGACGGAGAGGTAGGCGTCGATCAGGGCCCGCTGAGCGGCATCCCGCTGCCCGTCGTGCCGCTCGAGCCCGGCCGCATTGCGCCGTGCGATCTCATCGAAGGCGTGGGCGGTGACCTCGTCGACGAGCGCCTCCTTGGAGGCGAACTGCTTGTAGAAGGCGCCGTGGGTGAGGCCGGCCGCCTTCATGAGATCGGCGACGCTGACGTGGGTGCCCTGCTCCCGGAACAGCCGCGACGCGGTGTCCACCACCCGCCTGCGATTTTCCTCCGCCTGCGCCTGCGATACGCGGCCCATGGCCACCTCCCATTTGGATGTCGACTGGCATCTATCATAGCCCTGTGTTTAGATTGTGCTTGCAATCTAATTGACGCGGGTGCTCCGCCGGCGCCTGCGAAGGACAGGAGCGAGCATGGAACTCAAGAACGCGGTCGCGGTGGTCACCGGCGCCAACCGGGGCCTCGGGCGGCACCTGGCCGCCCAGCTCGTGGAGCATGGTGCCAAGGTCTACGCGGCGGCCCGCCGTCCCGAGACGGTCGACCTGCCGGGCGTCCGCCCACTGCGCCTCGACGTGAGGGACCAGGAGTCGATACGGGAGGCCGCCCGCATCGCGTCGGACGCGACGCTTCTGATCAACAACGCGGGCGTCTCCACCGGCGCGACGCTGGTCGGCGGCGACCTGGACGAGGTACGTCGCGAGATGGAGACCAACTTCTTCGGCCCGCTCGTCGCCACACGGGCCTTCGCTCCTGTCATCGAGGGCAACGGCGGCGGTGCCGTACTCAACGTCCTGTCCGCCCTGTCCTGGTTCCACCCGGCCGGCCTCGGCTCCTACGCGGCTTCCAAGGCCGCCGCCTGGGCGCTGAGCAACGCGAGTCGCGAGGAACTGGCGCCCCGCGGGATCACCGTCTCGGCGCTGCACGTCGGCTACATGGACACCGACATGGCCGCCGGCGTGCCCGCCGATCAGAAGGTCGCCGCCGCCGACGTCGCGGCCCAGGCCCTTTACGGCATCGAGGCCGGCCTGCCCGAGATCCTCGCCGACGAGACCAGCAGGTACGTCAAGCAGAGCCTGTCCGCGGCGCCCCAGCCGAACGCGGGCTGACGCTCACCCCCTCCACCACGGCACGACGGCCTTCCAGGCCCCCTTGCGCAAGGACTTCTCATGCGTTACACGGCCTTCGGCCGCAAGACCGGACTGCGCGTCTCCGAGTACGCGCTCGGCACCGCCAACTTCGGCACCGGCTGGGGCGCCGGCGCCGAGCCCGACGAGGCCCGCCGGATCTTCGACCGGTTCGCCGAGGCCGGCGGCACCTTCCTCGACAGCGCCGACAGCTACCTCGCAGCCCTCGACGTCCAGCTCACCGACGAGCAGTACGCGCGCCTCGACAAGGTCAGCGCCATGCCGCTCGGCGTACCGCACGAGGGCATCGCGGGCTCGCTGGGACACCTCCAGGGCGGCGACGCGAGCAGCGTCATCGCCCCGGTCGTGCCGGTGGCCTGAGCCCGGAAACACGGCCGACGCAAAGCTCTCCGCGCAGGCACTGGCCACTGCCGTGCCGACGCGGAGCGCGCGGACCAGAAGACACCACAAATCGTCTTGTAACGAGACAAACCTCTCATGGGCAGAACACCCCTCCCGCTTGGACGGGAGACCACACGAACGGAGATGACGATGAAGGCCTTCATGGTCGAGAAGTACGGTGACGCGTCCAACATGCGTGCCGCCGGGATACCCGACCCCCAGGTGGGCGCCGACGACGTCCTGGTCAGGATCGACGCGGCGAGTGTCAACCCGCTGGACATGAAGATCCGCGACGGTGACCTCAAGCAGATCCTGCCCTACCGCCTCCCGCTCGTCCTGGGCAACGACCTCGCCGGGACCGTCGTCCGCGTCGGATCGTCCGTCACCCGCTTCGCGGTGGGCGACGAGGTCTGGGCGCGGCCCGACAAGGACCGCATCGGCACCTTCGCCGAACTCCTCGCCGTCCACCAGGACGACCTGGCGCCCAAGCCCGCCACGCTCACCATGACCGAGGCCGCCTCCCTCCCCCTGGTCGCGCTGACCGCCTGGCAGGCCCTGGTCGAGCGGGCGAACGTCCAGCCGGGCCAGAAGGTCCTCATCCACGCGGGCGCCGGCGGCCTGGGATCCATCAGCATCCAACTGGCCAAGGCACTGGGCGCGCACGTGGCCGCCACCGCGAGCACCGCCAAGATCGACCTCGTCAAGGACCTCGGCGCGGACGAGGTCATCGACTACCGCACCCAGGACTTCTCCGAACTCCTCACCGGCTACGACCTCGTCCTGGACTCCCTCGGCGGCGAGAGCCTCGCCCAGTCCCTGCGCACCCTCAAGCCCGGCGGCCTGGCCATCTCCGTCGCGGGCCCGCCCGACCCGGCCACCGCCCGCGAACTCGGCTCGAACCTGGTGCTCCGCCTGGGCATCGCCGCGCTCAGCGCCAAGACCCGGCGCCAGGCCAAGCGTCTCGGTGTCACGTACTCCTTCCTGTTCATGAAGGCCAGTGGCGACCAGCTGCGCGAACTCACCCCCCTCATCGACGCCGGGAAGATCCGCCCCGTCGTCGACCGGGTCTTCCCCTTCGACGAGACCCTTCAGGCCATGGAGTACGTCGAGAAAGGCCGCGCGAAAGCCGGCAAGGTCGTCGTCTCCATGACGTGAACCCAGGGCAACGGCCCTGCCGGACGCCGAGAACGCCGCCCGCCACAACGAGAAGAACCCGCCCCACGCTCCTTTCTCCCACACCAGGACCCGATCGCGAACGCACCGTCCAGCTCCCCCACGCCCACCCCGTCGTCGTACAAGAACGCGCCGACCCGCGCCGTGTCCGTGCAGGGCGTGGACGTCGCCTACCGGCAGCACGGTCCGGACGACAACTTGCCTGCGAAGAGTGCGGATCACGTCAGGAACGATGCGAATTCGGCGACAGATATCGCGCTCAGAGCTTATCGAAAGGGCAGGTCGGGACGGAAGGATGACGACACCTATCGTGCTCAGTCTCATGTGATCAGTGCCGAAAATCGGGCCCTGTCGCCATGCGGGTGGTGATGCTCTGGGTGAGTAAGCGAGATAGCCAGGGCAAGGATCCGGTCGGAGGCGAGTCGCCTCGACGAGCTTGTCGCGGGGTACAGCGGTGATGCCGCATTTCGGGATGAACTCGATCTCACGGATGGCTGGATTTGTCGGTGGAGTTCGACGTGGCGCGTGGGCGCCGGTGAAGTCTGCTGGCCAGTCCGCGACATGGCTCATGTTCCGGTGCTGTCGTCGCGGCCGATGCGGGGGTTCACATGGCGGGCGAAGCAGCGGCATCGTCCTGGCCTGGAGGTGATGGCGTCCACGGGCAGGGGGCACGGCTTCGAGTCGCTGGAGGAAGTGCGGCTGCTGGTCGCGCTGGACTTCGTGGGGGCGTCGGAAGTGCTGTCGCAGCCGTTCCGGCTGGACTTCGGACACAAGAGCGGGTCGTCCTGGCACATCCCGGACCACTTGGCCGCGATCGGTGGCGGGATGTGACTGATGGACGTACGCCCGATGGGACTGATCAAGGACGAGGACGCGCTGAAGTTCGCGGCGGCCAGGGAGATGGCGGCGGCTTGCGGCTGGCAGTACTCGGTGATCGCGGGCTGGCGCCCGCATGTCTGGAGCGTCCTTGACCACTTGTCTTCGCGTCGTCGGCCGGTGAGGGATCTGCTGGGCATGCGGGACCAGCTGCTCACGATCATCGGCGGCCGGGAGGGGCGCGTGATGACGTTCTCCGCGCTGGCGGACGCGACCAGCGTGCCTTCCGTTGGCCGGGGCCAACATCGTCCGGCTGCTCTGGCAGCGCGAGCTAGGCGTTGATCTGGGCAGTCCCTTGCGCGACACCTCACTGATCTGGGGGGATGTGATGGCGGCGAGGGGATTTTTGCCGGTCGCGCCGGGCAGGCGGGGCGCGCTCAACGGTGTCGAGTGGACGGTTGAGGATGTCCACGGCCAGCACGGCCGGCTCGTGCTCGTGGATGGCGGCGGTCACGCTGAGACCCGCTCCTTCCGCTGGCTCATCAACCACGCCGACCTGCGACTCCTTCCGGCGGCCGAAGTGCCTGGGCGGCTGGCTCCGGTCTCACGGCAGCCGAGGACACTGGTCGACCTGACCGAGGATCAGGTGGAGCGGGCCCGGCTGCGGGCTGCGCATGTGCTGGAGGCCGAGACGGGGTTCCGGGAGGGGCACCCGGCTCGGGCCCTCCAGGGCGAGGTCGGAAGCCGAAGGAGCACACCCGAGAGTGCGCATCCGCCTTCGTCTGGAGCTACATCACGGGAAGCGAGTTCGCTCTCGCACCAGTCTTCCAGCCACCAATGCGGCCCCACGACCGAACACTCTCGCTAGATATGCCACACCTGACGAAGAAGCTCAGGCGTTGGGAATCGCAAGAACCACCCGTCCCCGCCTCCTGGCTCTGCACGGCCCTCGAGGAGCACGCCAGACAGGTGGTCGTCACCATCAGTCACGCATCGTGACCAAGACGGAGCCCGGCCCCGCCAACAATCGCCCTCAAGATCCGCCAACCAGCTCCCTCCACCTGCCGGCGACCTGCACCGAAGAGAGCTTCACCTGCCGACTACGATCCTCGGTCACAGATCCCGTTTGCTGTCAATAGCCATGATTTTGGGGCGAGTTGGGGGCACACCGCACAAGCCGCCTACGCGTACGCGAGGGGAAAATTCACCCCTGCGGGGGTGTCCCGAGGCGGGCCCGGACACACGACAGGGCCGCCACCGGATGGTGGCGGCCCGCGCTGGGGGTTATCGGAGAAGCCCGCTCAGGCGGGCCGCAGGACGACGGTCGACGCCGTCGGCCAGCTCAGGACTAGTTCACTGCGGCTGCGGGTTGCTCAGGTTGTTGACCAGGTCGGAGAGGGCCCCCGGCTCGCCCGTCTCCGTCAGGTGGTGGTTTGAGGACACGTGGCCACCACCGCTGTCCCCGGAGTCGGAACTCCCGAAGCCGAGCGATGAGCTGCCTTGCCCGATAGCGCCCTTCCCCCCGCTGGGGGTGTCGTCGGCTGAGGCGGGAACGGCGGCCAGGAGCAGGGCCGCGACAGCGAGTGTGGAGGAAGCAAGGATCTTCATGCCCGGCCAACGAGGAGACCGGCAGCAGGATGCGCCGGTCAGCCGGCCGCCGCAGCCGGACCCTGCCCGAACCGGGGAACGTCCTCGGCCGTGACGTCCAGGCGCAGGCGCTTGAACCGCATCGGGTGCCGGTACTCCCCGCCCCGGTCCACGGCCCGGTCTGCGCTGACCTCCGCGACCGGGTCCGGGCGGACCAGCACCACGTCCAGGACGTCACGGCTCCCCCACGTCGATGCGAACCGCACACCCTCCCATGGGTGCCCGGGGTCGGCGGCGGCCAGGTGCTCGCCCACTTGCCGGGCCTGTTCCGGGCGCAGTGGGATGGTACGGCCGACCGCGCGCAGGCGGCCCGCAGGGTCGTGGCGGCCGAGGACGAGGAGCTGCGGCCGCGCGAGGGTGCCCGTGATCGCGCCGATGATCGCTTCGGTGGTGTCGCGGCGGCGGACCTTGGTCCAGCCGCGTGCGGAGGGCCGGTAGGGCTGGTTCAGGCCCTTGGCCACGATTCCTTCGACTCCGGACACATCGGTCCAGGACTCCAGCCATTCGCGCGCCGTGGCCAGGTCGGTGATCATCGGGCACAGCGTCCACGGGGCCGACAGCCCGTGCCCGGTGAACAACTCCTCGAGGAGCGCCCTGCGCTCCCGGTAAGGGCGCGGCAGGAGTTCCACCCCGTCCAGCTGCAACACGTCGAATGCCACGAAGCAGGCCGGCCACCGCGCCACCAGGCCGGGGGCGGTGCGGCCCCGGGCCGCCGCCCGGCGCTGCAACCCCTCGAACGAGAGCCGGCCCGCCTCGGCATCCCAGACCAGCAGTTCGCCATCGAGGACAACGTGCGATCACTGTGCCGACCGTCAAACGTACAAGTGCTTCGGGGCCGCTGGGAGAGTTCTACTCAAAGATGCTTTCGTTGGCTCCTGCCACAGGGCCTTCCTGGACATCCGCAATGATCTTGTCGTGGACAGACGTACGCATCTGATCAAACGGATCATCTTGCAGCCTGTCCCCCGGGGTCTTCACCAGCTCGGTCATGTCGACTTTGGTCGAGTCCGGGGTAACCGGAGTGGCCGGGATGGAAGCGACTGGGGCCACGGCAATCGAGTCCGGCGAAGCCGGAGCGGGCGGGACGGGATCGGTTGCGGCGCTGGCAGAAGAGGCGAAAGCACCGAGGGACGCGGCCCCCGCGAGGGCGACAGCAGCAAGTACGCGCTTGGTGTTGTTCATGCCCAGCCAACGATCTTGAATCCGGCCGAGCTACGTCCGGACCGGGCAGAACGGGCCCTGTAGGCACTCGGAACGTCATCCGTCCGAAGGGCCCACGGGCCCGTCTGGCGGACTGGACAGCCCATGTGCGGCACGGTGGCGGCATGCGCCGCTGGTCCCTGCCCCTGCTCCTCGCCGCCCTGCTCGCGGCCTCCGGATGCGTCACCGTCCATCCCGGCCCCACCCGGCCCCACCCGGCCCCACCCGGCCCCACCCGGCCCCACCCGGCCCGCCGGAGTCTCCTCCGCCGAGGTGCCTGCGGACCACAAGCAACCCGCCGAACCGCGCCCCGCACGGCCGGGCCCCGGGCCGGCGCTGCCCCTCTCCCGCCTGCCCGAACCCGCCCCCACCGCCCCGGCCGACACCGTTCCCGAGACGGACCGTACAGTCGGCGCCCACCGACCAGCCCCCGCTGGCCGCGAGGCATCCCGGCAGGACAGGCACGCCGAGCCGGCACCCCGTCGGACGGCCGCGGCACAGCCGCGCAAGGCACCGAGGCGCTACGTGCGCCCCGCCGCCAAGCCCAAGCCCAAGGCAAAGGCCCGGCCGAGCGCCCACGCACCCGCACCCCGGCGTCCGGTGCGGCCCGCATCCGGGGCGGGAGCTGCGGACATGGCCGAGCTGTGCCGCGCGGCCCAGGGCGTGACCAGCCCCTCCGTCACTGCACTGTGCCACCAGACATACGTGTCCCGTCTCACTGAACTTTGACCGATCTCACTGAACTTTGGCCGGGGTCCGCCACGGCCCGGCACGGTGGGACCGGGAAGCTGGGGTTGGTTGGCGATTTGGCCTGGGTGTGCTCGGTAGGTGTCCGCGTTCTGTCCTGTGCCGGGGTGTTGGCCGGCTCCGGGCTGAAAGCACGAAAGGGCCCGTACTCCACGCGCGTGCGTGGAGTACGGGCCCTTCTGTGTTGCTCAGTCATACAGATAAGACGTCCACTAAGCGGTGCTGGCTGCGGCTTCCAGGGTGCTGAGCTCGGCGGCGGCTTCGAGCTGCCGGGGGTGGTTCAGCCGGACCAGGGCTTCGTGGGCGGCCGTCAGGGTTTCCCGTGCCTCCTCGTGACGGCCGAGGTGCCGCAGGACGACACCCAGCTCGAGCCGGGCGGTCTCGCTCCAGAAGGACATCGGGTTCGCCGCACGAAGGGTCAGCACCTCACGCAGCGGGGCTTCCGCCTCGCTCCACCGGCCGAGCGCGGCCAGGTCGTTGCCGACGTTCTGGCTGACCAGGGCCAGGTAGGAATTGCTCACTCCGGTCGACCGCCCCGGGATGCCCGCCCGGCAGAGCGTCTCGCTGCGGCGGTGGATGGCCAGTGCCTCCTCAGGTCGGCCGTCCATGCGCAGGACCTGGCCCAGCGCATTGAGGGCGGTCAGTTCGGCCAGCCTGCTATCACCGCAGGACAGCCCGGCGAACTGGGCGACCGACGACCTCAGCCGGGCGACGGCCTCCCCGATCCGACCGAGCCGTTGGAGCGCCCCCGCGCCGTACCCCAGAGCCCAGCCCACCTGGAGCTCGTCGCCCGCCTCCCGGGCCGCCTCCAGAGCGGTGTCCGCGGCGGCCAGCGCTCCGACGTAGTCGAAGACGCACATGTTGCGGGCCCAGGCGAGGTAGTTCAGCTGCACGGCCACCTCACGGGTGCTGCCCAGCGCCCGGGCGGAGTCAGCGGCCCGCCGGAACACCTCGGCCCACAGCTCCCAGTCCATGGTGGCGTCGGAGAACCAGTGCATCGCCTCCGCCGCGTCGACAACCTGCCGGTGACGGCCGGTCGACTGGGCGTGGCGCAGGGCCCCGAGCCACTGGGCCCGTTCCTCCTCCAGCCAGGCCCGGGCCCGGTCGCGGCCGACCGGCGCGGTGGCCGGGTCGGGGTCGCATTCCGTGTCACCCTGCTCGGCGGCCGACCCGTACTCGGCCTCGAAGTGCAGGGCGGCGGCGGTGGCCCGGCGCAGCGTCCAGCGGGCGGCCCGGTCCTCGGCGGCGGCGATCTCCTCGGGCCCGTCCTCCTCGGCCAACTGCTCGGCGGCGAACAGGCGCAGGAGGTCGTGGTAGCGGTAGCGGTCAGCGGTGGGGTGGGACTGGAGGAGGCCGGCGTCGACCAGGTCCTCGGCATACCGGGCGGCCGTGCGGGTGGGCAGGTCGGCCAGTAGGGCGGCGGTCTGGGGGCTGAAGTCGGGGCCGTCGGCCAGGCAGGAGCGTCGGAAGACGGTCTGTGCCTGCGGGCTCAGTTGCCGGTAGGAGAGGGCGAAGGCGGCCCGGACCTCGAGTGAACCGGCCTTCAGGGTGTCGAGGCGACCGCCTTGTTCGGCGAGTTGGGTGGCGAGTTTGGTGATGTGTTCGGTGGGGCGGGCGGCGAGGCGTTGTCCGGCGATGCGGACGGCGAGGGGGAGGTGGCCGCAGAGTTCGGCGAGGTCGCGGGCGGCTTGTGCTTCTTGTGTGATTCGGTGGGCGCCGATGATGCGGGTGAGGAGTTCGACGGCTTCTTCGCGGCGGAGCAGGGCGAGTTCGGTGCGGTGGACGGCTTCGAGGCCGGCGAGGGCGCGGCGGCTGGTGATGAGGGTGAGGGAGGCGCCCTCCCCGGGCAGCAGGGGCCGCACCTGGTCCTCGTCCGCGGCGTTGTCCAACAGGAGCAGGACGCGTCGGTCGCGTAGGAGGGAGCGCAGGAGGCCGCTGCGGTCATCGGTGTCGGCGGGTACGTCGGTGGCACCGAGGGCGCGTAGCAGGCGGGCGAGGGCGTCGCGGGGTGGGGTGGGTTGCAGGTCCATGCCGCGCAGGTCGAGGTGGAACTGCCCGTCGGGGAAGTGGGGTGCCAGGGTGTGGGCGGCGTGCACGGCGAAGGCGGTCTTGCCCAGGCCGGGTTGCCCGCAGACCACCGCCACCGGCGGACGGTCGGGGTCGGACTGCTCGGCCAGGGCCGCCAGCCGCGCCAGGGCGGGCCCGCGGGCGGTGAAGTCGCGCAGGTCGCGCGGGAGCGCGAGGGTGTGGCGGAAGGAGCGGTCCGGGGCGGTAGCGCCCGCCGGGCCGGCGCCTTCAGACGGCCCGACCGCCGGCTTCCCACCGGCCTCCTCCGGCGGGCCAGCGCCCGCATACGAGCTGGCCGCCGACTCACCTCCGGCCCGGCGCGCGCGGGGCCGTCCCCGGCTGGCGGCCCGTTCCAGTTCCTCGGTGCCGCTCGCGTCCAGCCCCAGCGCCGCGGCCAGGGCCGCGACGGTGCGCCGCTGCGGCCCCCGGGACCGGCCGCGCTCCATGTCCGACACGGCCCGCACGCTCACCCCCGCCGCGTGCGCCAGCTCCTCCTGGCTCTGCCTCGCGTCCGTGCGCAGGCGGAGCAGATGCTCGCCGAACCCGCCGGTGACCGGTGTGTCCGTCCCCATGCCCGCGTGTGTCCCCCCGGTGCTGCGCGGACCGGCCGGTCCGCCGGTCCTTTCATCCGGCAAAAGTATGCCGGACCGTACTTCTGCCGGTGGAACTGCCTGGTCCGGATCGGCCGGCCGCGGTTGGCTGGGGCGACCCGGGAGTGAGCCCGACCAGCCACCGCCCGGGGCCGGTCCGTCACCGCTCCGCATGCGGCTGCGCGCCGGGCGCGGGGGACCTCCGTACACCCGGTCGCCTCCGTACCGCGCCCGCGGACGCCGGCGGCCGTTTCTACCAGGGGAATTTCACAATGAGAACCAGTGGTACCGCGCCCCGTCCGGGCGCCGACCGGCGTGCTCGCCTGCTGCGCCTGCTCGCCCTGCCGGCGCTCGCGCTCCTCGTCCTGGCCTCGGTGCTGACGGCTCCCACGGGGGCGGCGGCGGCGAGCAGCAAGTACGGGAACGCGCGCTACCACCAATGGTCGTTCGTGACCTCGCACAACGCCTACGCCAACAGCGACATGCACTGGCCCGTGCCGCCGAACCAGTCGCAGAGCATCAAGGAGCAGCTCGAGGGCGGCGTGCGGGGCCTGATGCTCGACACGTACGACTCCCGGGGCACCGGGCCCGTGCAGATGTGCCACGGCACCAGCCCCGATGTGCGCGTGTGCTACGACGAGTTCAAGGCCGGGCTCCTGACCGTCGTGAACTTCCTGCAGAAGAACCCGCAGGAAGTGGTGACCCTGTTCCTGGAGAACTACGCCAGCAAGGAGACGGTCAGCAAGACGGTCACCGACCTGCTGGACGCCAAGGGCGCCGGCAAGATGCTCTTCGACCAGAACGACTGGGGCATCTTCAGCAGCAACTGGCCGCGGCTGAAGGACATGGTCTCCGCCAACCAGCGCCTGGTGATCTTCCAGGACAGCTGGGGTGACGTGGCCGCCGGCTCCGGCACCCTGATGAACACCTGGTCGCACACCGTGGAGAACCGGTACAGCTACGGCCTGGGGCAGCCGTTCGGCTGCGAGTCGCGGAACGGCAATACACTGAACACGAACCCGATGCCGGGGACGACCGGCCTCACCCCGCTGTTCACCATGAACCAGTTCAGCTCGGACAACCCCGACCCGAAGGCCTACGCCAAGATCGACAACGGCACCCAGCTCAAGAGCCGGATCGAGAAGTCGTGCCGGCCCGCCGCGGGCGGCCGCAACCCGAACTTCGTCGCGGTGGACTACTACCAGCTCTCCGACAACTCGGGCCTCACGCCCGTGTCGGTGGTCGATGAGCTCAACCGCGACAACTACGTCTTCGAGCCCGACCCGGCGGTGTGGACCGTCAACGACGCCAAGCAGTACGTCAGCACCTACGGCACCAAACGCTGCATGGTGCGCGGCGACGAGTTCCCCGACGGCTCCGGCGGCCTGGTCACTCAGCGGGCCTGCGCGGACCCGGCGCCCAGCAGCCACCAGTGGACGGCCACCAAGCCGAACTACGACGGCAAGGGCTATTACTGGATCAAGGCGGGCAACGGCTCCTGCCTGACCGTCCCGTACAACAACGGGACCCCGCCCGGCGACGGCACACAGCTCTTCTGGTGGCCCTGCGAGACCAAGTGGTTCTCCGGCAGCCAGCTGTGGAACGTCATGCCAACCAACACCGACAGCAACGGCCAGTCCCACGGCTACTACTTCATCAACCAGTGGACCGGCAAGTGCCTGACCCTGGACCCCGGCACGTCGACGGCCAGGCCCGGCAAGGTCACCCAGGCCGCCTGCCCCAAGCGCTGACGGCGGACCGACATACGACCGGACGGCCGGTCCGGCACCGCACAGGGTGGTGCCGGACCGGGCCGTTCCCGTGTCCGCCAGCGGTACTCGACCGTCAGCGCGGGCCGGGGCGCCGTGGCGAGGAAGAGGTACACCGTCGCGCTCTGGGGGTGGCGAACCGCCGGGGCTGGGTGGTGCCGGTGCGGTCCAGGGCGGCCAGGGCCGTGGCGGGCGCGGCCCAGTCGGCCCCCTCCGTGCCGCACGAGGCGCCGAAGCAGCCGGTCCGCAGGTCCAGCAGCAGGCAGTTGCCCGCCGGGGAAGCCCAGGGGTCACCGGAGCCGCTGGCGCGGTTCAGCGCGAGGTAGCCCCGGACAGCTTCAGGACCGGCCCGACTGAGTCAGCGGGAATCCGGTGCATCGTCCTCGGCTGGGCCGGGGGTTGCCGTGCTGTCGGTGGCCTGGCCGGCGGCTCGTTCCGCGCGGAGTTCTTCGGCGACTTCGTAGGCCCGGCCCGGGTCGTAGACGGTGACCGAAGTGCCAGGGCTGTACATCGCGTTTGCCCGGGGCGTGTACTGATAGATTTCGACGCCGCGTTGGGCGGCTATGCCGTCGACCTCGCCGACCGGTACCCTCCACAGCTCTGCGGTGTGGAATGGGGTCCACCACTCGTCCGGACGCAGGAAGTCTCGCTTGACCTCCGTCTGACGCTCCACCGCCACCTGGACCTGGCCGAGTTGCTCGCTCAACCAGTCGGTCAGCGCCTGTGCGTCGACCCGGGAGAGCGGTGCGGACTGCGCCGGTTCGCACTCCACCGTCTCGCTGCGGGTGTGAAACACCACCTTGATCGACCGTCGCTGTCCCAGACTGAGTCGCTCGATGACGACGACTCGCTGCAGATCAGCCATCGCCGTGGTCGACGAACGCAGAAAGCGGGCGATCACGAACTGGGCCGGAGTTCCCAGGGGGCGGAGCTCGACCCACCGCACGGTCAGGGAGACCGTGGCGAACAGCATGGCCGCGGCGAGCACGACCACCGCGACGACCGTGAGTGTCAGTAGGACCCAGAAACTGCCCCAGACGAATGAGCTCCCCGAGATCACGGCGGCCACCAGAGCGCCCAGCAGAAGTGGGGCTGCGACCACCGGGGGGACAATGATGCTCCCGCCGAGCGCGGCAGCCAGCTCGCGGGCCCTGCTACGCACGAACAGCAGCCGCCATCCGGCTGTCACGGGTAACACAACTTCCGCAAGCGAGCCGGGATGCTGAGTGTCCATGACTCAAGGGTAGGACCCGGCAAAGGAGTTCGTAAGGCCACAGCGAGCCGGACCGTCTCGAGGACGGGGACCGCAGGCGACAGCGCGTCAGCCGGCCAGGTAGCGCCGGCCTGGCCCGGGGCGATCTGCCCTTGACCTGCGGCGGTCAAAGTTCGATGAGACAACAGCCGAGTGGTCAAGGTTCGGTGAGACTGACCAACCTTCGGTGAGACGGGACTCCTCAAGCGCGCGGGCGAGGCGTGTAGGGAGCTGATGCGGTCGGCGAGGAAGTTGGTCGTGGCGATCCACATGCTGATGGCGCCCCGAGACGTGGGACGGTCAACGTACGGCGTTCCAGGCCTCGGGGCAGGGCTTGCTCGGTCAGGGTGCGTTCAGTCCGAAATCCTGGCGGCTGACGTTGCTGGCGTCGGGGCTGTTGATGTTGTTGTTCGTGGTGATGTTGTTGAACATCGGGATGACGCCGTTGAGGTTGACGGGGAGGATCGACACGGGGCCCCCGTCTCCGTCACCGTCACCGTCGCCTCCGCCGCAGGTACCGCCGGTGATGGTGGTGGGGTCATTGACCCTGTCCGCGATGTTGCTTCCGGGAACGAGCACCACGGCAAAATTGTCGACGAGGCACGGGCCCTCCTCGGCGACGTTGACAGTGAGAGTGAGCGTGTAGCCCTCACCGGGACCCAGCGGATCGCTGTCGCAGTTGATCCTGTTGTCCCCCTCGAAGGCGCACGAAATGAGCACATCCGAGTCGATGACCGTCTCCCCTTGGACGAAGGTCACGCCTTCATGCTGGATGGTGTCCTGCATGATCGTCCCGCCGACGGTCGTCTGATCGCCTGTGTTGGTAACCGTGAGCGTGTAGACACCCTGCCCGCCTCTGGGGAAGCTGCCGGAATGCGTCTTCGTGATGTCGATCTGTGCCGCGGCGGACGCGGGGGTCGCCCCCAGGGCGAACGGGAGGGCGATACCCAGTCCCAGGACGGTGGCGAGGGCGGACATCCGCCGCCTCAACGTGTGCGTGACCATGATGGTCTCTCCTGTCGTGTGAAGGTCGCCGTGCTGCGGCTCCGCCCGCGAAGCGACGGGGGCGCAGTACACGCGGGACGCCTGCACGACAGGAACGCACCGGGGGACGGTTTGATCACGGGCGCGGTCGTCGCTTCACTCGATCGCCCCGCCGCATCCGGGTGGAGTAAGCGGTGTCTTCGCCGTCGGCCTTGCGTACGGCGGTGGCGTGCTTGATGTAGGCGGTCTTGCCGGTCTTCTCCGCGAGCCGGAGCAGCGGGTCGCGCTGACGTCCTTTCGCGTCCACCGATTCGTTGAGCTGACCTCACCGGCGTTGGTGCAGAGAAGCCATGCTCCAACGTGCCGTTATGGGGTCGGGGCCAGCCCCTTGTGCGAGGCGTGTAAGGCCGCGCGGCGGGCGCAGTACGGGAGCTGAACCGTGTCCGTCCTGCAGCCCGCCCTTCCTCGGTTGCGGACGCTGGTCACATACCTGCGCGGCGAACTCGGCCGGGCCGAACAAGCCCTTGCCACGGCCGAGGGCGTGCCCGCCTGTATCCACTGCCAGCCCGACACCGCTCTCGGGGTGCTGGAGTGACCGGGTACCGGCAGGGTGAGGGGATGAGCCATGCCCCGCGTGTAGTCGTCAATCCGCCGGATGCCCAGGGCGAGCGCCGCGTGCCGATGCCGCTGGGGCCGCGTCGGGGTGGCCAAGGAGGTCGGGAACTGGGCGTCGGCCCAGATGGTCGACGAGGGCGGATCGGCGAGCTCATGGGGCAGATCCGCGACTTCGACCAGGCAACTCCGGGCGAAACGACTTGAAGGTGCTCGATCAAATCTCCGCTTTGCCGACAAGCGGATCGCGGCCTCGAAGCCGAGTCCTCAATCAGCCACGTGTCCAGGATGGCCGGATCCCGTGACCCGATTCCGCTCTATCGCTATGCGTAGTCGAGCAGCTTCGCTTAGCCGAGACACCCGGCCAAACCAGCCGGAACGCCGACAGACCTGCTCAAGGAGGGCGCGTGACCAGCAGTGAAGCGGCCCCCACGGACACCGCAGACGAGGGAGTACAGCAGATGATGCGGATCTCGAATTTTCCCCAGGGCTGCTCTTCGTTCCTCAGTCAGTTGCTGCTGGCTGGGATTGGACGGACGGCCTGACCAAGCACGACTGATCAAGAAGAATTGATCAGGAAGAACCGATCGCAAAAATGATCACGCCGCCGCGGCCATCGCATTCCCCGCGGTGGCCACGGCGGCCCCCGCCGGGGAACTCTCCGTACCAACGGAATGTAGGATTCCGCCGATGCGCGAAATCGACATGTTCAACTCCATGGCCTCCGGCAGCGACCTCGGTCGGCTCCAGGCGGCTCCGGACGCCCGTCCCGGTTCTCCGGCGGGTCTCCTGCCGCGCTGCGCGGCAACTGCCATCGACCTGGTCATCGCTGTCGCGGTCATTCTCGTTCCGCTGGTCGGTCTCGACCGGATTCTCACGGCCGCCGCTGTCGCCGACGGTGAAGCCGGTGTGATCTGGCGAACCACCGCCGCCCTCTGGGTCACGGCCTTCTTCCTGCTCTATTCCCCGCTCAGCGTGTCACGCTGGGGCGCGACTCCGGGCAAGCGGGCCCTACGCCTCGAAGTAGTGCACTTCGAGACCCGCGAGCGCATCGGCTACGGCTCGGCCGTCGCCCGGCACCTCACGAACCTCGTGGTGACCGGCATCCCGGTGCTGTGTGTCGCCAACGTCTCCTCGATCAACCTCAGCAAGGACCGCCGCGGCATGCACGACAAGGCTTCGGGCAGCGCGGTGATCCACCGCCGGTGACGGCGAGGTCAGGGCGGACGGCGACGCCGGGGGCAGCGAGAAGGTGGCCTGGCTGAGGCTGACCACCAGGCCCGCGCGGACCAGCTCGACCAGTTGGCGCCGCTCGCCCTCGTACGGAGCGGACGGGCAGCGGCCGGTTAGCGCTCCGCACCGAGGACCAGTACCCGAGGCCGAGGTGACATCACGCTGCTGGACGACCTCGCCGCCGCGGCTGGGGTGGGCCATAGGCGTCGTCGCTGTAGGCCGGCGGCGGGCCTTAGCGGCGGTCTAGGTCGGCCATGCCTGGGGTGGGGAATCCCGGTGAGCAGGTCTGGCCGACCCCCGAGCGTCGGGTGGGGAGATTCAGCGAGCCCCATCACAGACCCCCGCAGTGATCCAGGTGCAGCAGCCACCCGCGGTCGCCGACGCCCGCGACAGGCTCCTGGAGGCCATCGACCAGGAAGCTCAGCGTGTGGTGGAGACGCAACCCGGCCAGGCGTCCGCTGCCCTGGGCGACCTCGCCCGCGCCTTCGCCCTCGTCACCGCTGGCACCGCTGGCACCGCAGGGCCGGTCAGCCCCGCCATCCGCCGGGTGAATCTCGAGGGCGTTGACGGTAGCCAGCCGTTCTACCTGACTCCGAACCACTGACTCAGGTCAGTAGAGCAACCACATATGTGAAGGCCCCGCCAGATTCCGCTGGTGGGGCCTTCGCGCGCTCCGACTGTCCAGGCGCGTCGATGCTCCCAACGTCATGAACGCCTACGTGACGCAAAGCCCCAGCTCACACCCCATCCGAACACGTCAACGCTCGGTAAATCCGGCGACCTCCTCGAGTTCCTGCGGCGGGCCGGCCTGGACCCCGACGTCGTCCGGCTGGACGATCCGCTGCTGATCGAGTGGCGCGGCGGCGGGCAGGCCGTCTGGAGTCCCGACCCCGAGGAGTCCTGAGAGAACTTGACGGTTTTGACCGTCAGGTTCAGGTCCTACTTTGAGAGCACCAGTGCGGGCCGCCACCCCGGCGAGGGTGGCGGCCCGCCCTGCAGCTCCGGTCCGCGGCACCAGCCGCCGGGTCCCCCAACCCGTGGGTCACCCCGCACGGCTCCCCCAGCA
>NZ_JBEZMA010000023.1:0-68891 GCF_040652415.1 Streptomyces sp. NPDC048255 | reverse complement strand
TTTTTTTTTTGCGTCTTTTCGGCTCGTTCTTTTTCTGCATTCTCTCCCCCCCCGGGGGCGCCCCCCCCCCCCGGGGGGGGGGGCCCCCCCGCACTGCTGCTCCGGTCAGCGGCTCCAGCAGCAGGGTCCCGCTACCGGTGGATCACCGCGCACGGCTCCCCCTGCACCACGTTGAACTCGACGCACAGCTTCGTGCCGTGGGGAAACTTCTTCCCGCCCTTCCACTTCCACCCGACCGTGGACAGCTTGGTCCTGGCGGCCCCGACCGACCTGGTTCAGGCTGCCTGAACCGGAGAACCGTACGGCTACAGGCCGGCACAGGCGAGGAGGTCTTCCGCCTGTTCTCGCGTGAGCTTGGGGGGAGCCGGTGTGGGTGGCGGGCATGGGTGGGTGCTTCGGCGGAAGGACAGAAACCAGTCGGCAACGGGGTCGGCAGTTGTCAGGGTGGCCACGATGCTGTCACGCAGAGTCGAGGGAGTGTCCGCGCGGGCCGCGATCTCGTTGCGGACGAAGGCGTCCCGGTCACCTGCGAGCAGATCTCGCAGCTCAGCGGGCAGGTCCGGATGGGCAGCCACAGCCTTGCGAACAGCGGAATCCGGGTCAACGGCCAGCTCCGGGGACGGACCGGCATACCTGACAGCGATGGCACGGGTCTGCGGGTCAGCAAGGAGAGCAGGCAACAGATCCGCCGGCGGCGAGCACACTGAAGCGGCAGCCCTGCGGATATTCGGATCAGAGTCCGTCAGCCAAGCCCGGCGCACGGGCTCGGGTGCATGCCGCCAGTGATCGACAACTGACGACCGCACGCTCGGCTCGGGATCCACGGCCAGCACAGCCAGCAGCCCAGGCGGCAGATGCTCGTTCATCGCAAGGAACGCACGGACGGATCCCGATCAGCGCTAGGCGTGCCAGCAGCCCAGACGGCTCGTCGGTAACGCTCGCCGCGACCGCAGCCCGGACCAGCGGCTCCGGACTATCCGCGAAACGGGCCCTGAACTTGGCGGGCACGGAACCGTTGGCGGCGAGACTACGGGCGGCGCCGAGCCTGACGATGTCCTCCATCAACTCCGGAGTCAGGTCCTTGCGCAGAAGAGCCGCCGAGCATCGTGCCCGTCTTCCTGGAGCACGGCGAGGACCCCACCCGACATGGTCGCCTCCGCCAGCTACCGCCCCCTCGTAGCGGTACTCCAAGGCCTGCGTTCCCACGACGAGCGCCTGGTCGAGCAGGTCGCCTCCCGCGCCCTCACCCACGGCCAGCGCAAGCTGCACCTCCAGCGCGACGAGGACGGCCGGATCGTCGGCGTAGACGGGGACGGCGAGGACCAGAAGGACGGCGCCGACGCCGCTGCCGAGTCGGCCCTGCTCCACTTCCCCAGCCCGCGGGACTTCCCCCTCGGCCGGTGGGTGCACCAGCAGCGCAAGGCCCTGCGCGCCGGCGAACTCGAGGAGCGGCGCAAAGTGCTGCTGGACGCGCCGGAGGCCGGGATGGTCTGGGAGCCCGGCGAGGAGGCATGGGAGGCCAAACTCGCCGCGCTCCGCTCCTACCACCGGGCAACCGGACACCTCGCACCCAGACAGGACGCCGTCTGGGGCGAAGACGACGAAATGGTGCCCATCGGGCAACACATGGCCAACCTCCGACGCAAGGGCGCGAAGAACGGTCTCGGGAAGAACGAGGACACCGCGACGACCCGGGCCGCACAGCTCGCCGCGATCGACGAGGACTGGGACTGTCCGTGGCCGCTGGAATGGCAGCGGCACTACCGCGTACTGGCGGACCTCGTCGACGCCGACGGCCTGCTGCCCGACATCGCACCCGGCGTGCTGATGGACGGCGACGACATCGGCAAGTGGCTCCAGCAACAGAAGCAGCCCGCCAACTGGGCGTGACTCCTCCCCGAGCAGCAGGAACGGCTGACCACGCTGGGCGTGCAGCCTGACCAGACGCCGTCTCCCGCCCCGGCGGCCGGTCACTTTCCGCCGCGGCGGAGGAAGTGGCCCCCTCCACGGATGGACCCGCGGACATGCCCGGGCGGCCCGATTCGCTTGATGCCTATGTGGTCGTGAGATCTCTCGGTTTCGTGGCAGTGGATGGTGTGACAGCGGCGGGCTTTCCCTTCTGCTGGCGATTGCCCTGGTCAGAGAGGTGTCCATCGGTCCGGGTACGTGCGCTGTCATGAGATGAGAGATCGGACGCGTCAGTGCTGTCACAGGGCGATATGAGTTCAGGTCGCCAGCTGTCACGAGACCGAGAGATCGCAAACGAAGGCTGTGACCAGCACTTTCACACGGGCACACCCCTGGCAGCCAGCCATCCTCGCGATCGGCGCCTGACGGCAGCAGCCTGGTCACCCCATGACAGCCATGATCACCACCGCCACCTGATCGCTGTCGAGCCGTACTTCGCACACAGAACAGCATCCACTTCAGGGCCCGCCTCGTAAGTCGTCAGGCTCTCATGGGACATAGCCCGGCACCGGCTCAGGTTCCGGGGAGGATACGGCGCGTTTCGTAGGCCCACATCGCGATCTCGACCCGGTTGCGGGCGCCGAGTTTGGCCATCAGGCTGGCCAGATGCGTCTTCACCGTGCTGAGGCTGATGTGCAGCGCATCGGCGATCTCGGTGTTGGTCAGCCCGCGAGCGACGGCCAGGAGCACCTGCTCCTCACGGGCGGTGACGGGGGAGACCGGCTGGGCCACGGGCCGGCCAGCGGGCAGGTCCGCGAATGCCTGGAGCAGACGGACGGTGACGCTGGGGGCAATGAGCGCCTCACCGTCGGACGCCGACCGTACGGCCTGCGCCAGAAGGTCTGGTCCCGTGTCTTTGAGGAGGAATCCGCGGGCGCCTGCACGCAGCGCGCCGTAGACGTACTCGTCGAGGTCGAACGTGGTGATGACGACCACGGCCAGCGGGTCGGCGACGCCCGGGCCGGCGACCAGCCGGGTGGCCTCGAGCCCGTCGATCACGGGCATGCGGATGTCGAACAGGCAGACGTCGGGGCGCAGTTCGCGGGCCAGACGTACCGATTCCTGTCCGTCGACGGCCTCGCCGATCACCTCGATGCCGGGCTGGGCGTTCAGCATGATCCGCAGCCCGGTGCGGATGATGGTCTGGTCGTCAGCGACGAGGACGCGGATGGGCACCGCTCTCGGTCCTCCCTCTCGGCAGCTCGGCTTCGACATGCCAGCCCTGGTCGGCGCCGGGACCAGCTCGTAGTTTGCCGCCGAGCAGGGCAGCGCGCTCGCGCAGTCCGGCAAGTCCGTATCCGGCACGGCCTCGGCCGGTGCGTTGGCCGTTGTCGCGCACGCTCACCCGTACCGTGTGCCGTTCGGCGGCGACCCGGACGACGACCTCGGTCGCGTCGACCGCATGGCGCATCGCGTTGGTCACCGACTCCTGCACGATGCGGTAGACGGCCGCGTCCACGGCCGGGGGCAGCGCGTCCAGCTCGCCGTCGAGTCTCAGGTCCACCCTGAGGCGGCCACCCGGGGTCCGCACCAGGCGCTCCAGATCCGCGACGCCGGCAGGCGGCGCCAGCTCGGCGCCGACGCCGCGGTCCCGCAGCGCGGCGACCATGGCGCGCATGTCCTCCAGCGTGCGCGCCCCTTCCTCCTCGATCCCCTCCAGCGCCTCGACGGCGGCGGACGGGTCGGTGTCCGCGAGCACCCGGCCCGCCTGGGCGATGATCACCATGGCCGACACGTGGTGGGCCACCGTGTCGTGCAGTTCCCGGGCGAGCTGCTCGCGCTCGCGGGAGCGCACCTGGTCCAACTGCCGCTCGCGAGCGGTCACCCGGAACCGCACGGCAGCCCCGACCACTCCGGGCAGCAGCAGGAAGACGAAGCCTGCGAGCTCTTCGACGACCGGGGTCTCGTACGTGACGGTCGCCAGGGTGCAGGCCGCGAGGATCACCGCGCCGCCGAGCACAATCTCCCGTCCCGATCCCCACCGGGGCAGGGCGTACACCAGCACGAGCACGACCGCGCCGGTGTCCAGGCCGACCGGCTCGCGCGGTGCAGCGACGAGCGAGGCCACTTGAAGCAGGATCACCGAGCCGAACGCCAGATTGACCATCGCCAGTGGGCGGGTCCGGCGCCACAAGAGCAGCAGGCACAGCCATACGGCGAACACCACCGCCACCGGCCGCCACACGACGTTCTCGCGCAGGGTGGCCTCCAGCACCACACCGCCCAGGCTCACGGCGAGCAGCGCCCAGTCCCGCCACACCCGGGCGGGCGCGTCGGGCGGCCGGGGTTCGGTCCACAGGGTTCGCAGGTCGTCTCGTAGCACGGTTCTCAGCCTAGGCACCGAGCCGTGCCGCGCATCGGCCGAAAGAACGGGACGTCACTCCTCCCTAGGGCCGACGGATCCGCGGCCCGCGAGCCGATGCCGCAGAGCGCCGTGGCGACGAGCCTTGGCATCGGCGGCCGTACAAGGACGGCCAACGAGGTGGTTGGAGGACCCGATGCTCTCGAAAGCCCTGTTGCACCTGGGCGCAAGCGCCGCCCGCCATCCCTGGCGGGTGATCGCGGCATGGCTGATCGCCGCCACGCTTGCCGTCCTCGCCGCGATCGCCTTCGGCGGGCGGACCGCGGACTCGATTACCGCTCCGGGGCTGGACTCCCAACGGGCCGCGGAACTGATCGAGCGGGCCGGCACCGGCCAGGAGGGGATGACCGCCCAAGTGGTCGTCACCCCCCTCGACGGCGGTGCGACGTTCTTCGACCACGGCAGCGCGCGCACCGCTCTCACGCGGCTGCAGACCGAGGTGAAGCGGCTGCCGCACGTGCTCGGCACGAGCGACCCGGCGGGGGCACTCGACGCACGCGGGGACACCGCCGTACGCGGCGGCCTTGTCTCGGCCGACGGGCGGATCGCAGTCGTCCGGGTGCAGTATCCCGACCAGAGCCGGCTGTCGGCCGAAGACCTCGACGCCCTCGTCGATCTCGGCGACCGGCTGCGCGCCGAGCTGCCCCTGCGCATCGAGATGGGCGGGAACCTCTTCTACGCCTTCTCCGAACCCGACGGCGGCGCAAGCGAGCTGATCGGCATCCTCGCCGCGGCCGCGATCCTGTTCTTGGCGTTCGGTTCACTCGTCGCCGCCGCGCTGCCGATCGGCATGGCGGTCTTCGGGCTGACCATCGGAGTTGCCACGATGACGGTACTGGCGGGGGTGACGGACGTCCCGACCTTCGCCCCCGTCCTGGGCAGCATGGTCGGGCTCGGAGTGGGCATCGACTACGCGCTGTTCGTGCTCGCCAGGCACCGGGAGTACCTCGCGCGCGGGCTCGACCCCCACGAGGCGGCGGGGCGAGCGGTGGCCACGGCGGGGAGGCCCGTGGTCTTCGCCGGCGGCGTCGTCGTCGTATCGATCCTCGGCCTGGCGGTCGCGAACGTGCCGTTCATGACGGTGGGCGGGCTCGCCGTCTCGATCGTCGTTCTGACCATGGTGGTCGCGTCGGTGACGCTTCTGCCGGCCTTCCTCGGCGCCGCCGGCCCACGCCTGGCCCGGGCCGGCCGGATGGGCCGGGCTCTGCAGACCCGGAAGCTGGGCCGACTCGCACGGCAGCGGGACACGGTGGCGGGCGCCGCTCCCGCCGCCGGTTGGCGGCGCTGGATCGGGCACGTCAGCCGGCACCCGGTGCTGTACGCGATCGGCGCGGCGGGGCTGCTGCTGACCGCGACGCTGCCCGTGCTCGGCCTGCGCGTCGGCCTGCCCGACGACGGCTCACTGCCCCACAGCCGTACCGAGCGCCGCGCCTACGACCTCGTCGCCGAGGGGTTCGGCCCGGGCACCAACGGTCCCCTCGTCATCGCCGCGGACCCCGCCGGTGATCCGGGAGTGCTGGACCGACTCGTCGCAACGGTCGCGGCGGATCCGGGCATCGCATCCGTCGCGCCGACGCACATCGATGGGGACACCGGCATCGCGACCCTCGTGGTGTTCCCGACCACCAGCCCTCAGGACAAGGCCACGGCCGACACCATCGCCCGGCTGCGCACCGACGTGCTGCCCATGGCGATCGGGCACGGCCCGGCCAGGGCCCACGTCGGCGGCGCCACCGCGAGCCTGTCCGATGTGGGCCAACGCACCAGCCAACGCCTGCCGGTGCTCGTCGCCGCCGTGCTGGCGATGTCGTTCCTGCTGCTGATGCTGGTCTTCCGCTCCATACTCGTACCGCTCAAGGCGGTACTGCTGAACCTGCTGAGCATCGGCGCGGCCTACGGCATCATGGTCACCGTCTTCCAGTGGGGCTGGGGAGGCGCACTCATCGGGCTGGAAGCGACGGTTCCGATCGTGTCGTTCATCCCGATGTTCCTCTTCGCCATCCTGTTCGGCCTGTCGATGGACTACGAGGTGTTTCTCCTCTCCCGCGTACGCGAGGAGTACCTGCGCACCGGCGACAACGGCACGGCGATCGTTGAGGGCGTCTCATGCACCGCCCGGATCATCACCTCGGCCGCCCTCATCATGGTGGCGGTCTTCCTGTCCTTCGCCGTCGCCGACGACCCCTCCACCAAGATGTTCGGGCTCGGCCTGGCCACCGCGATCTTCATCGACGCCACTGTTGTACGCATGGTGCTGGTACCGGCGACCATGACACTCCTCGGCCGGACCAACTGGTGGCTGCCGAGGTGGCTGGACCGGATGCTTCCCCGCGGCCCGGTCGGCACCGAAAGAACCGACGCGGATACGGAATCCACGGGTGAGACCCCCTCGTCCACGGCTGGTTGCCGTTGACTCAACTCCTGCCCGCCTGCCCCAAGTAGGACAACAATGCGCCCAGCGTGACGCCGATCAAGGCCCATAACTGGTTGACCACGAGTACCCCCTGCCGAATCTCGACAGCGCCTTCTGACGCCCCCTATTGCTAAGGGGTGGTGCGGCCGGATGGTGGGCGCTCTGAGCGGTGATCAGGAGGTAGGGGTTGGGTGAGGCGGGCCGGCGGCGGGCGCGTTCGTCGAACCAGTCGTTCAGGAGGCTGCGGGTAAGGCGGTCGAGGTAGACGGTGTGGGCTTTGTCCATAACGGCGCGTCGTTGTCGTGCGCGATCGTGATCACCGGCCGAAGTCGACCTCGAGGAGGTACCGGGCTCCGAGGGGATGCTGGGCGCTTCCGGCCGTCAGGGTCCGGCGGAGGACGGCTCGTCGGACAGCCGGTTGGTTGTTTGGGGAGGTGGCAGTGACCTGGATGGCGCAGCCCTTCTCGGAGGTCAAGCAGTCGCTGCTGCGGGTGAAGGGGACCGCAGCCACGCCGGGGATCGCCGTGAGCCACTGCTGCGCGCTGTCTGCTTGGGAGCCGCATTCGTTGTTGCTGGCGCATTCTGCCGTGTAGGTCACCCGCGCCTGGTCCTCGGAGACACGGGCCTCGGACTCCCGGCGGAAGTCGGCGGGGGACCCAGAACCTCGGGCTGTGCGCAGGTTGTCCTTGTACGTGGAATTGAAGGCGTCGGGATTCATCAGCACAGAGCCGATCGCCGACGCGGCCACCACGGCCAGGACCGCAGCCACGCTGAGCACGATTCGGCGTGTGGACCAGCGGCGGCGGGGTGCGGTGGGGCTGTGCGGGGCGGCCGTCGGAGCGTCGGCGGGGATTGCCGGCCGACCGGCGGGAGGCGGTGTCATCGCGGTGACGGTCCGGGGCTGCGGCACCGGGGAAGGCGGCTGCAGTGGTGGACCGGCGGGAGCGGAGGGAGCCGGGGTCCATAGGGTGACGGGCTGCGCCAGCCGCGCCCGCAGCTGGTCCATCGTCAGCCGCTCGGCCGGATTCTTGCGGAGCAGCCCTCCCAGCACGGGGGCAAGGGGACCGGCCTGCACGGTGGGCGCGGGGTCCTCCGTCGCAACCGCGACGAGAACAGCGCTCGGGGTCGTGGCGGTGAACGGCGCTCGCCCCTCCACGGCGGCGTAGAGCGTCGCTCCCAGCGACCACAGATCGGACTCGGCCGTCGCGGGCAGGCCCCGGATCTGTTCGGGAGCCATGAACGCGGGTGTCCCCATGATCATGCCGGTGGCCGTGAGGGTGGCGTCCCCCTCAACCGCCGCGATCCCGAAGTCGGTCAGCACGGCCCGGCTCTCTTCGAGAAGGATATTGGCGGGCTTGATGTCCCGATGTGTGATCCCCATCCGGTGCGCGGCGCTCAGCGCCGCGGCCACTTGCAGCCCGATGTCCGCGACCTCCTGAGGCGGAAGCGGGCCACGTGCCTCGATGAGGTCGGCCAGGGAGCCGCCGGTCACCAACTCCATGACGATCCATGGCCGCCCGTCCGCGCCGGCTATCCGGTCGTACACGGTGACGATCCCCGGATGCTTCAGCCGCGCCGCGGCGCGGGCCTCGCGGTCGAGCCGCGCGATCCAGTTCGCCCGCTCGGCGTCCTGGAGGTGCCCTGGCAGCCGCAGTTCCTTGACGGCCACGTCCCGCGCCAGCTGTGCGTCGCGGGCCCGCCAGACCGCACCCATGCCGCCCTGGCCCAGGAGGTGCGTCAATTGGTAGCGACCCGCCAGGAGTTGACCGTCATCATCGTCCACAGGTAAATACTAAGAGCCCACAACACGATCTGGTCGAGGTGCCCTGGCCGGGTGGGACTGGTGCGACGGTCCGGCCGTTCGCGATGTGTGAGCACTCGGCCGCGGATCGTGAACGACAGATCCTCATCGGTCACCCCGCAGCCTCGGCCGGGCCCCCGCCGAACCGGGGCACGTCATCCATGGTTGCGTCCAGGCGCAGGTCGAGGACGTCGCGGGTGCCCCAGGCCGAGGAGAAGTGCGCACCGGTCCTTCGAGGTCGCGGTAGTCGCTGTCGGTCAGTTCCACGATCAGATCGCTCACGCGGCAGCCGCTGTGAAATAGCTCTCCTGGAGGGCCTCGGCGGCGATCTGCCGGAGGCCGGCCTCCGTCGCGCCCGCCTCCTGGACGGCGAACAGGCGGCCCGCGGTCGGCCACAGCCCGCAGCTCCGCGGGACGGCCCGGTGCCGACGCCTGGACAGCTGCCTGGGCAGGATGAGTACGAAGACCTGCCGACCCTGAGTACGTCAACGCAGGCGAACCGGCGCCGGAGCCGATTGGCTGTACGCATGCACGAGACGACTCCCTTCCTGACCACCGACCAGACCGCCGCGGCGCCTGTCACCGACACGGCGTTGCGGTGGGTCACGGCCTTGGCGGTGGCCATGATTCCGATGGCGTTTCTCTTCGGGGCCTTTGCCGGGATGGCCGCGGAGGTTCATCCTCAAACCGTGGCAGTCGTCACGGTCTGCTGGTTTGGGTCCTGGACGGCTACTCCACTGCTCGTGGTGATCTTCTGGCTGTGGCGGCGCCACCCCACCCGCGCCAGGGCGGGCCGCTGGGCGGGGTGGGTCGCGCCGGTCCCGCCGACGGTCACGATCCTGCTGGCCCTTGGCCTGTAAACGGCGGCCGTGCGGCAGGCGCGCATTGCCGCCCGCCGGTTCGTCAGCGAAGACCGGTGCTGTTCTTGCGCTGTGTCTCCGGGTGAGGAGGCCCCGTCGGACGTCTGCGGCGAGCCGCCGTAATGGTTGGCGATCACCAGTACCGCGACCAAGGCTGCGAGTGCGGCCCACTGCGCGGGGGCGCTCCAGCGTCCCCGCCGCCCGGCGCGCGGCGCGCGCCCGGATGCCGGTGCCCGCCGGTCCCGCGGATCCGTGCTGGTGTCCGGCTCGTTGACGGCTCGGTCCCCCGGCTGCGGCAGGGCCGCTGGACCCGCTGGGGGGATCGGTTCTGTACCGGTCAGGGCAGCAGCGTCGCCTGGGGCTGGTGGACCGCCGTTCTCCGCTCGCGCGCTGCCGTGGTCCTCTTCGTGTCCGGTCGTGGGCAGGGGGCCGGGGAGCGCGGGCGGAGTGAGAGGTGAGGCCGGGGTGGGGGCCGCGGTCGTCGCGGCGGTGTGAAGGCGGCGCGCCTGCTGGAGCCTGTCCGTTCTGGTACGGGCGTCGCGGGGGTAGCGGTTCTCGATGATCTGATTGAGCCGCGCAAGCGGAATGATCTTCGCTCCGGAGCGGTATTCGCTCCACACGCTCCTGCTCAGCTGGTAGCGCTCTTCGAGCTGGCTGACGGTGTCCTCGGCTGTCAGCTCCCGCAGGAACCGCGCGAGGGCGTTGGCTTCGGGTGTGCGGCCCTTCAACGGGCCCGGCGGGCGTCCTGGTCTGGTCATCTCTCCCCCTCCTCGTCTGTCGGCGTGTTCGCGGACATTCGTGCAAATTCGCGGTTGTCCGGTTCCCCCAAATCGCTGACCTGCACTGACACCAACACGACCCAACGGATAATCAGATCAGGTTCCAGCGTGGTGTTCCACCGCTTCCGCCAACGCGGACAGCGAGACCACCACAAGGAAGGGACCACCGTGCACCGACCGTTCGTCCGCCGGCCCAAGGCCCTCGCGGCCCTGGCGGGACTGGCGCTGGCCATCGGCCTGGCCGTCATCCCCGCCCAAGCCCAGAGCACACCACGCTACGAGCGCCCCATGGCAACCGGAAGCATCGGCCGGGGAGCGGCACCCGGCGGGCCCGTCACCCGGGAGCAGGTCATCGCCCGGGCCGAGCACTGGGTGAAGAAGGAAGTCGCGTACAGCCAGGCGCGCTGGTGGAAGGACGACGTGACCGGCGGCTCCTACCGGCAGGACTGCTCCGGGTTCGTGTCCATGGCCTGGCAGCTGAAGGACAGCCTGACCACCCAGTCCCTGCCCGCCGTCGCCAACCGGTTGTCCGGCTTCGACCAGCTGCAGGCCGGCGACGCCCTCGACCACCCGGCCGCTCACGCCGTGCTGTTCGGCGGCTGGACCGACAAGGCCGAGGGCGACTTCTTCTACTACAGCCAAAGCCGCCCCGGCCGGCCCGCCCGCAAGGACACCGCCAACATCCACGACAGCCGTATCGCCGGGCACCCCCGCACCGCCTACATCCCCCTGCGCTACAAGAAGATCACCACCACACCCCAGGCGCCCGCCCCGGCACCGGCCCGGCCCACGGCACCCGCCAAGCCCGCCCCTACCGCGACTGCCATGCCCGCACCGCCGGCCACGGCCACCGCACCGCCGAAGCCCAAGGCGAAGCCGAGTACCACCACGGCAGCAAGCCCGAAGCCAGGCACCTCCGCCTCGGCCGCGTCCCCGCCGCCCTCGCCCTCGCCCTCGCCCTCGCCCTCGCCCTCGCCCTCGGCATCGGCATCGGCATCGAAGCCTCCGGCCGACACCGCGGGCGGCCCCGCCACGGCTGCCCGGCCGGACGCCACCGTTCCCACTCCCAGCAGCGGCTGCGCACCCACCGTCCGGGTCTCCTTCTGGCAGTGGATCTTCAGTTTCTGAATCGCGCCCATGCACGTCCCGCCGACCGTCCCCGAAGGGATCTCGATGAACACCGTCACGCCCCAACACGACCGACAGGCCCCGACGGGTGCCGTCACCTGGTGGCGCAGGTTCCACGGCGCGTTCCGCATGCTGTGCCTGCTGGCCGTCGGAGTCCTCGCCCTCGGCGTCGCGGCGAACGCCGCCCCCGCCAAACGCCAGATCGGCCGGCCGTCCGGCCCCGCCCCGATCGCACTGGAACAGATCGTCGCGGCCGGGAACACCGTCTACGGCTTGGCCGCAAGCCACCAGGGCGTCTACGAGTGGTCCGGCGTCGGCGGGCACTGGAACCAGGTGTTCGGGCCCGCCAAAAAGATCCACGCCGGCGGCGGCATCCTGTACGCCACCGACCAGGCGGGGAACCCCTGGAAGTTCGACCCGCAGCTGGGACACGCGGCGCGGTACGGGGCGTGGACCCAGATCGGCGGGCCCGGGCTGGACTTCGTCGCCACGGACCAGAGCTTCTTCGGTCTGGGCCCCGACCGCAAGGTGCACCAGTATCAAGGCAAGCCCGGCCAGTGGCAGACAGTCCGCAGCCAGGCCACCGCACAGATCTACGGCGGTCACACGCTGCTCGCCACCGCCTCCGCCACCGGGAACGTGTCCAAGTACGACGGCAAGGCCGAGAAGTGGACCCAGATCGGCGGACCCGGCCTCCAGTTCGCCTCCACCGACCGCAACATCTTCGGCCTGGGCCCCGACCGCAAGGTGCACCGGTATCAAGGCAAGCCCGGCCAGTGGCAGACAGTCCGCAGCCAGGCCACCGGGCAGATCTACGGCGGCGGCACCCTGTTCGCCACCGACACCTCAGCCGGCCATGCCACCGGAGACGTATCCAAGTACGACGGCAAGGCCGAGAAGTGGACCGAGATCGGCGGCCCGGGAGCGACCTTCACCACGAACGGTGACCGGATCTACGGTCTCTCGCCCGACCGCAAGGCCGTCTTCCAGTACACCGGCAAGCCGGGCAACTGGACCAGCCTCGGCGCACCGCTCGGCACCCCCGCCGACAAGCTGGAAACACTCCAGAGGCTGCACGAGCTCACGCAGTCGGGCGACGCCGCCCGTAACGCCTGGAACAAGGCCCGCAACTCCCACCAGCGCAACCACTGGGACCGGTTCGGCTTCATCTGGGACAAGGACTTCTGCTCCTCGCCCGGGAAGGACAGGATCGGCACCGTCGACTTCCGGATCGCCTGCGCCCGCCACGACTTCGGCTACCGCAACTACAAGCGGCTTCTGGGCCTGGAACAGACGGACCTCACCCGCACGCCCGAGGGCCGGGCGGCCAAGCACCGCGTCGACCAGACCTTCCTGAAGGACCTGCAGAAGGCCTGCGACACGGGCAACTACAAGCCGGGGTGCTACACAGTCGCCGACCTCTACCACCAGAGCGTCGTGCACGCCGGCACCAAGGAACAGAAAGAGCGATCCCCCGGCTGGTAAGTGCCCCCAGCATCAAGCAGGCACCCGACCGCGTTTCCGGGTGAGCTGACCCGCTGTCCCCTTCCCCCCCGTCCGTCCGGCAGGCAGGCAGGCAGGCAGGCAGGCCCAAGCCTGCCGGACGGACGCGCCTTTGTGCCGGACAGGGCATGACTGACGAGCACTGCGTGACGCGCCACCACATCGAAGTGTGGAACGAACGGGTACTGCCGGACGGCTTGGTGCCCGTCAGCTTCAGCACTGTTCTACGGGGGTCACTACGTCCCCCCTGTTCGGTGGCGTACAGGTCCGTTAGGGATGGAATCGGTCCGGCGCCCGTGCGCGCCATGGGCGGAATAAGCCCCTCTATGATCATTTTTGGCAAGTTCCGGGCTCCCGCCACCAACCCCATGGCCGCTACGTTCACCCCTTGACCGAACACACACGACCAGGGGGAAAGGGCATCGATGCGCCCCACAAGACCCGTCAGTCGCATAGGCAGAGCGCTCATGGCCTGTGCTGCCTCGGCCGCTGCAGCCACCGTGGGCCTTGCCGTCTCGCCGGCCGCGGCCGCACCTGCCAAGTCCGCCACCACCACGCAGGTCAAGCCCGGCGATGCCTGCACGGCGGCCGACCTCGGCACACGTCGTCCGTACATCACGACGACCGAGGTCACCCCGGCGATCACCCACGTCAAGGGCCGGTACATCACTGAGGGCACAACCGGCTACGGAGGCCTCAACTGCAACCGCGTCCAACAGGGCGACGGCAGTTGGGCACTGAAGTGGATCGAGGGTCCCGGCAGCGGCAGCCTCACCACCACCCTCGAGGAAGGCGCGGTGCGCTGCGAGGACAAGCTGCCTGCAGGCAGCATCACGGGCAAGGCACAAGACCTCCTCGACTGCGGTTCGGCTGCCGCGAAGGCCGAGCAGCCGGCGGGTGCGGTGGCGCCGACGGCGAAGCAGATGCAGGACCGCCCCGTGCAGCGCCCGGCCCTCACCAGCGGCACGTCCGCCGAACAGCCCAAGGCCACCGGGCGTAGCGTGCAGGCCGCTCTCAACTGCGAGACCGGCGCCTACAAGATCGCTGTACCCGGCAAGCCCCTGTCCTGGGGCGCGCCGCTCCTGGCGGCCGACGGTGTCCGCCTGCGGCCCTCGACGATCTTCAGCGCCCACCTGGACCACTGGCGCCTGTGCAACGTGACGGAGACCAACGGGGTCCTCGAGGCGTCCCTGTGGAACTGGGGCAACGGCGGGTGCGCGACCATCGCCGAGCAGAACGCGGCCACCGAACGGGCGGTCCTGACGACGGTCCCCTGCACGGAGGACGACCTCCAGCGGTTCTACATCTACCGCGACGTACCCGGCAGCTCAAAGATCGGTGTACAGAACAAGTACACCGGCTCCATGATGGGCCACGACCGTTACGCGGACGGGGAGTTCATCCGCCAGTACTCCAGCGGCAGGCAGGACGGTACGGGTACGTACGCCCTGATCGGAGTCTGACGGCCCACACCCCGTGAGCGGCCCCGCGCGTGAACCCCTGACCTCCCGGTTTCGTGCGGGGCCCTCCGCGTCCCTACTCCGGCCCCGGCCTTGGGGGCCAGTGGAGCAGCCGGTATCAGCTGTTCCACTGGCCCCCAAGGCCGTATGAGGGCGAGGGGCTGGGGGTACTGCGGGAGCCGTCGGCTGCCACCGACGTCTGGAAGGCAGGAGGCCACCAGCTGTGGACCGCGGTGATGTATTTCTCCGGCGCGCCGGCGACGCTGACGCGCGCGCCGCGCCGACGTGTGGCTGCGTTCCTTCGCCGCCTCGCTGCCGTCCGTACGCTGCGCCCACACCGACTACGAGATCCGGGACTGGTTCTCACGGGTACTCGTGCCCCAGTACCAGACCTGGATCGCGGTCACCACGGACACGGTCGTCGGCGTGATGGTGCTCAAGGGAGCGGAGCTGAAGCAGCTCTACCTCGCCCCCGCATGGCGCGGGCGGGGACTCGGCAACCGGTTCATGGACCTGGCCAAGCGGCAGCAACCGGACGGGCTGACGCTGTGGGCGTTCCAAGTCAACACCTCGGCGCAGCGCTTCTACGAACGGCACGGCTTCACAGCCGTCGAACGGACCGACGGCCGACGCAACGACGAGCACGAACCCGACGTCCGCTACATCTGGCAGCCCAGCACACACCCGTCGTAGAGCCGGCCCCCGGCGCGGCGGTCGTCCTGTCGCCTCGCGCGGCCCGCTCGCGCCTTCGGGCCCGGACGGCAGGCGGACCCCGAACGTCACCCGGACGCCTTGGGCGTCGTAGCCATGGGAGACGGCCCTCCGGAACCTCCGCCGTCCCGGCTACCGTGCCGCGCATGAACACTCTGATCATTGGCGGCAGCGGCTTCCTGGGAGCCGAGCTGCTCCGGCAGGCGAAGGCCGCCGGGCACACCACAGCCGCGACGTACGCGAGCAAGCCCGGCGACACCGCTCAAGCCGCGTGGCACCACCTTGATCTGCGAGACGCCTCAAGTCTGGACGCGGTGATCACCGAGGTGCGCCCAGACGTCATCCTCGCGGATCCGGCGCTGTCGGTGCGGACGAGGATGTCGGTGCCGTGGCGGCGACCTGAAAACCCTGGAGAACCCCGACCTCCGCGCCGGGCCCCCACCATGCCCACCAACCAGCACCGCCCCTGACGATCCCGCTCGGCTACCCGGCAGCCACGACTGAAACGGCGAGGGCCGGCCCGGGCGGGGCACTCGGATGCGTTCGAGCAGGGGGCGTGCACAGATGCCATCGTGACGCTGGCCCGGCATCGGACACACCATTCCAGAGAAGAGCGACCAGAAGAAGCATCGCCGGAACCGAGGCCGGCAAGGTGGTCGACCGGCAGGCTTCGATATCGAGATCTACCGCCGCCGCAACCACAGTCGCATGCTGCTTCAACCGGCTCGAAGGCTACCGAGGCATCACACCCCGCTACGAGAAGACCGCCTCCTCCTACGAAGCTGTGGTCACCCTCGCATCGCTCCTGCTCTGGGCTAGATCAATTTGAAGACGGACCTCAACTGCAGATTCACACCTGTCCGGTGGGTCAGACACCGCGTTCGATCATGTCGATGAGGTGCTGGCCTGCGTCGTGGGTCTGGGTTGGGTGAAGGCCGCGCAGGGGGCCGTCGATGACGAGGACAGCGAGACCGTGGACGGCGGACCATGCAAGGAACTCGGCGCCGGGGCGCCGGTCTGCGGGCAGCTGGCCGGATTCCACGAGGCCGTCGAGGGCACCGCCCAGGAGCTCGAAGGGGGATTTGCCGCCGGCCCCTGAAGCATCGCTGTCTGAGGCGTGGGTCATGTCGCCGGGAACGTGGAAGGCGATGCGAAACAGGCCGGGTTCCTCCTGGGCGAAGCGCAGGTAGCCGGTGCCGACCGCGCGGAAACGGGCCCGGGCTGCGGCTTTCTCATCCAGGCCGTCCGGCACTGCAGCCTGTTCGGCCTCCATGGTGCGGGCGACCTCGGCCATAGCCCTGGGAGACGGCGTGCAGGAGTGCACTGCGGTCGGCGAAGTGGCGATAGGCAGCGTTCGGCGCGACGCCCACGTGACGGGTTGCGGCGCGCAGGACCACTGCCTCCGGGCCGCCCTGGCGGGCGAGTTCGACACCGGCCTTGATCAGGGCGTTGTGGAGGTCGCCGTTGCGGTAGGTGGTGCGCTGGGGCTTGTTGTCGTCCGAGGTCATCACCAACTCCAATGCAGACAGCGTTCACTTGCCTCGTCTAGGCTGATGCAAGATCAACCGGGGGGCATGGATCACCGCACCTTCCGTATGTGGACATCGCACACAAGGGCGCTCGTCCGCCCGCAGCCAAGGGAGAGTCACCTCATGCGCAAGCTCATCGTGTCCGCCTTCATCTCCCTCGACGGCGTCGTGGAGGCCCCCGGCGGCGAGCCCGGCTACCGGAACTCCGGATGGACCTTCAAGGACGTCGAGTTCCTCCCCGAGGCCTTCGAGATCAAGGGCCGGGAGCAGAAGGAAGCCACCGCGATCCTGATGGGCCGGACCAGCTACGAGGCCTTCAGCCCGGTGTGGCCCGACATGGAGGACTTCGCCGATTACAAGGCGATGCCGAAGTACGTCGTCTCCACCACCCTCGGCGAGGACGACCTGGTGTCGAACTGGGGCGAGACGACCATCCTGCGCTCGCTCGACGAGGTCGCCGCGCTGAAGGAGACCGAGGGCGGCCCGATCATCGTCCACGGCAGCGCCACCCTGAACCAGGCATTCTCGGACGCTGGCCTGATCGACCGATACCACCTGATCGTCTTCCCCCTCCTCCTCGGCGCCGGCAAGCGGCTCTTCAGCGCCACCGACAAGGACACACAGAAGCTGAAGCTCGTCGAGCACGAGGCCTACGCCAACGGCCTCCAGAAGAACGTCTTCGACGTCATCCGCTGACAAGGCTCCCGCGCTCGCCCCGCCGTCCCGGCACTCGTCCTGGCCGGAGCATGGCGGCTCACCGCGCGGACCACATGAAGATAGCCGCGACATAGCGCCCGGCCAGGCAGATGGCTGCGGCCTTCGAGCGGCTGGCAACACCGCACCAGGGATTTGGCACTGCCCCCTGGGGCGGCGTCTTTCGCCGGTAAGCAATCCCGAATGGAGCACAGCCTTGTCCCAGAACACCTCACGCCTCCTGGGCCGACGCGGACTGATATCGGGCGGAGCCGCACTCGCAGCCGGTGGCGTCCTCGCCACTGCTGCCGCCAGTCCGGCACACGCCGAGTCCACGCCAGCTCCGGCAGCCGATCCGTACTTGCCAACGCTTCCGCATCAGATCGAGGCCGAGCAGATGGTCGACTATCTGCGGATGTCGGACCCGTTGAACACGGACCGCAACCAGTACAAGCTGGCCTCGGACACCCGGTCGACCGTGCTGACCTGGGGGAACCCTGGCCTGGCCGAGCAATACCGGGCGCTGGCCCAGTGCTCGACGTTCGTGACGAAGACGCTCATGCGCGCGTACGGTGAGGGCACCTCCACCGGGTGGGCGACGGAGCAGTACTTCCACGACAACTTCTTCCCGAGCATCCCGATCGACGACCCCAAGTGGTCACCGAGCGCGGAGGAGTACCAGTCCGGCTTCAAGGGCGCCGCAGAGATCCTCAATATCCAGCAGGTGAAAAAGCCGGTCAATCTCAGGCCCGGTGATCTGGTCGCGATCGACTACAACGACCCCAACAGCGCCTACACGGGCCACATCGTCATGATCCGCAAGGCCAAGGGGACGTTCCGGAACAGCGTCGTAGACGCCAAGCTCGGCGACAATGTGACGCCGCGCATCTTCGAGGTCATCGACTGCACGCACCTTCCGCACGGTGATCCGAAGAACGGCAACCTTGCCAACTACGAGGCGTTCCCCGACTCCCGCTACAAGCCGATCGTGGACGCCGTCGGGAACGTGACCGACTGGGTCGCCGGCTCAGGCGTCGGCTACGGCCACATGATCTTCTACTCGGACAACACGACGGGCGGCTTCGCCGGCTACCGGTGGAGCGTCAACTCCTCCAGCGTGTACTCGGCAGAGCAGCGCTGGATGTCTGCCGGGCGGGTCTTCCTCGGCTGACAGGCAGTCAGACCGTTCGGGTTGTCGCCACAGGCCGTCCGTCACCTCTTGAGTCGCCGGGACGGCACAGTCCGTACGGGCGTGCGTGGGCCGGGCAACCCGGCGCCGTGCATGACGCGCTGCAGTCGCTGCTTGCCGTGAACTGCGAACACGGTCTTGCGGTCCCGGCACCGGACGGCCGACGTCCCCCAGTCGCGGCCGCGTTCGGTCTGCGCCCAGCGTTCGTCGGTGAATCTCGTGCCGCAGCCGGCGCACGCCGGCCGGGGCTTCTCCCGATCCGCGGCCCGGTGGGCCATGGCCTCCGCGCGGGATCAGGCGAGCTCCTTCTGGTACATCTGCTCGTCGTCGGGGTTGTCGGGCTGGCGCCAGCCGGTGGGCGGCGGGTCGGCCATTGGCGTGATCGTCTGAGGGCAGGAAGAGGCCGTCGGCGGCTGTTGCTCAGGCCATGGCAGACATGCCGGCGGCGCCGGTCACCTGGTTCCAGATCACTCAATCAATCTGCGCAGTCGGATCCCGGCCGCGGTTCGGGCTGGACCGGCATCCAGGACTCGCGGTCGTCCGCCCGATCCGGCTTGGGGTTCGCCGAGGAGCCCGCAAGGCGTTCCAGGAGGGCCTTGAGGCCCTCGCGCAGTACGTCGAGCGGGAGGGCGGCCTGCCGGGGCGCGCGGTCGTCGAGGTGTTGGCCTACGGAGCCGAGCACACACCCGGATCTGGATCGGGAACGCCGAGGCCCGCCGCGACCGGCTCGACGCCCAGCAGCTCGCCGCGCTCGCCGGCCTCGGCGTGGACTGGGCCCGGACATGACGTGGGAGTCAACTTCCCCGCCGGATTGCGCAGTGGGCGCGCGTGAATGCGCACTCCTCGCGCGTTCCGGAAGCCGCTGAGAACTCGCCCCAGACCGACGTCCGGCTCATGGGCGCGGGCAGCCGTGACCTGGCGGCGGGTACTCCCGGTCCGGGAGTTCGGCGACGCCGTAGAGCACGATCCGCTCGAACTCCGACAACTCCCCCGGCAGCCCGGTCCCGTCGTCAGCGACCTCGTCGAGCGCCTTCAGCAGCCGCATCGACGGCTCCTGGTCCGCCTTCTGCCGCGCCGAGCGCCCTTGAGGGGGCGCGGCGCCCGGCGCCGGTGGAGCGGCCTGCGGAAGGTGCAGGGCGCCTGAGCCCCACGCACTGGCCAGCACCACGACTCCGGCCGCAGCCCCGGGAAAGTCATCCACCCCGGTGATCAGCGTTCACCCTCGCCACGCCTGCGCGGGGTAGCCCGACCGGCTTCGGCATGAGCTTGAGTGGGAGCACCTGTCCGTCCATCCACGAAAGAGGCAACCATGCGCTGCCGAACCGCCTCCCTCATTGCCACGTCCTGCATCGCTCTGGCGTTCGTCATCACCGGAACGACACCAGCCGTAGCGGACCCCGGCCCCATCTCGGCCGCAGACTGCGCCGCGAAGAACGGGGTCCAGCAGGACATCGGCGGGACTTACTACTGTGTGGCCGTCCACGGCGTCATCGAGGGAGACTGAGAGGAGCCGCCGCCGTCACCCGTCCACGCCCCGTGACCTTGGCAGGCGCGGCCTCCTGCCGCTGGGCAGGGACCGCGGCTGCGGCCGGGACCGGCTGACCGGGGGCCACGGCGGCGGGCGTGGTGGTGGGCGGGAACGGGCCGCCGCCGCGGAGACCCGGACCCGGGACGCGGGCGCGGCAGGCACGGACGGTGGCACCGTCAAGGAGTGGAGGGTCGCGTCCACGAGGCGCCCCACCAGAGCGGAGCCCGGGGCCTCCTTCCAGGAGGTGTCGTCGCCGAGACTGGCCAGGTGTGCGCCGACGGCCTTGGCACCGCCGCTCTCGCCCATGCTCTGCATGCGGGCGGCCGACAGCGGCCACTGGCGGGAGCCGATCAGGAGGCCCGCCTCCCGCTCCGGCAGGACGTCCCCTGACCATCGACACCATCTGGGAGTACACGGCCGGGTGCACCAGGAGCTGTTCCAGGGGCGGGCCCGGTCGCCGAAGTCGAGGTCCGGGGGACCGTCAGGCCCTCGGTCAACGGTCCCCAGGAACGCTTCGCATCCGTGCTCGCGGCGCCCACGGATCGGCGGCTTCCCGCCCCGGCGGCGCGGCCACAGAGGCGGGGGCGGTGCCCGAAGCGGGGGCGGTGCCCGGAGTGGAGGCGGTGCCCGGAGCGGAGGCGAGTGCGGGTACCCGTCCTGCGGGAGGCGCACCCCACGGGTCGTCGGCCCCGCCCGCGAGCATGGCGAGGGTGACCCAGCGGGTGCAGGAGGCATAGCGGCGGACCTGGTGCTCGTCGAGTGCGGCCAGGCCCTTACCCGACTGGAAGAACTCCTCCACCCGCCATCTTGATCCAGCGACTCTGACCAGCACGGTCAGCGGCACGGGTGCGGGCGAGTAGCAGCGGTAGTAGGCGAGTTCGCCGGTGCTGCGGTTACGGCGGATCAGCAGCTGACGACTCCCGGGTCGGGGTTCGGCGAGGTCGATGAATGCCCAGTCGTAGAGACGGTGGCCCTTGGCCCCGGCCCCTGCGGAGAGCTTCTGCCAGGCCCGCTTGGGCACCTTCTTGGTCAGGGTGTCCGCACGGAACCTCCCCGCCCCGGTAGTGACTTCGTGCGAGCAGGCCACCGCGAGGACGTAGCCGGTGCCGCGTTCCTCCAGTGCGGTTCGCAGTTTGGGGTTGCCGCCGTAGACCTCGTCGCCGGCGACCCCTGCGGCCTGGTGGCCGGCGTCCAGGGACCGGGCAACCATACGAGTGGCCAGTTCCGGCTTGGTGGCGAAGGCGGTGTCCTGGTCGAGTCCGGCATCCCGGCAGCGGTCAGGGTCGGAGGTCCATGAACGCGGGACGTACAGCCGGGGTTCGACCCGTGTGAACCGTCCCGCTATCCGGCTCATCAGGCCCTCGAACGCCTGCTGCCAGCGGGCAGGGTCTACGCTGTGACCTGCGGCCACCGTGTGATCGTTTGTCTTCACACGCCGATGATCAACGGGTGGCCGCACCCGTCTCCACAGCGCGTCGGGGTCGCGCAGCGTCCGCCCGCCGTTCCTGTGTCAGGAGGACATGTGCAACGTGGCGAAGTCTGGTGGGTGGAGTTCGACGAGCGGCGGCCGGTCGTGCTGCTGTCGGGAGACGACGCGTCCGGGATCCGGGTGATGCAGGTCGTCGCTCGGGCGGGTGTCGACATCACCGGTCTGGGCGTCGAAGTGGCAGTAGGCGCCGTGGAAGGACTGCCCTTTGAAGGCGTGCTGCGGTTCGCGTTGCCGCGTCCGGGGTTTACCCCTTGCACGTGGCTGACCACCGTGTCCCGGGACGACCTGATCGAGCGAGCGGGCGTTCTGTCCTCCGCGAAACTCAGCGAGATTGAGAACGCCCTCCGTCTCGGTGAGCAGGCGAAGGAGTGGACCCCGGCGACGACCGCGAAGCTCAGCGAGATAAGGAACGCCCTCCGTCTCGGTGGACTCGGGTAGGCGGAGAAGGAACGGACGCCCGCGACGGCGTGGTCGGTCTCGTCCAGATGATCGACGCTGCCAGCTGCCTCCTCGGCGCCCCTCACGATCGGGATCACGAACTACGGCTGGAGTACTAGGCGGATTACGCGGTCACGCACCGAGATCCAGCGCCTCAGTGGTTGCCCGGCACCGGATGACATGACAGTGATTCCCCATCATGTTTGTCAATGGCGCCGGGAACGTGGGTGGAGTAGGCCGGGAACTACACCCGGCGCTCGCCCCCGGAGGCGGGTGAGATCCTGAACGGATGAACGAGACATCCGCTGCTCGGGCGATCGCCCGCTGGCCGCTGACCGCGGCCGGGGAGACCGATTGGCTGCGGGAGCTGGCCGACGATGACGGGCTCACCGGCTTCATGCCGCCAGCACTGCCCGACGCCGCCTGGGTCCTCCACTCCATGTACGAGCACGTACTCGGGCCGACCGGCATGTCCTACGTCGCGTATCAACGGGCCGTGCTGAACGGTGGCGGGTCCGAGATCATCCCGGGCCTCGACCCCGCGGACGTGTTCGGGGGCACGCCGGGCGAGCCCCGCGGCCCCCGTTGGCGCCGGCTGCGCTGGGCGGAGCTCTCGCGGCGGACCGGTGATCCCGTGGCGCCCGAGGGGCGGCTGCCCTGTTTCCGCTCCTTCCCCTCGCTGCGGGAGCCCAGCGGCTGGCCGGTCGGCATCGCGGGGCCGTCCGAGGGCAGCCTGGACCGGATCGACTGGAACCGCCTGGTCGAGATCCTCACCGAGCACAGCCCGCAGGGTGCGGAGACCCGCTGCCTGGCCTACTACAACCCGTTGTTGCAGAGGGCTGAGGACTTCGACAACCTGCACGTCCGAGCCGGCGCGCTCGCGGACGCCAATGCGCTGTACGACCACCCCGAGGAGGACGGCTGGACCCCGTCCAACCTCTGGTCCCAGGACCGGTCCTGGGTCCTCTGCACGGACTACGACCTCTGGGCCACCAAGGTGGCGGGCCCCGCCCCGCTCATCGAGGCCCTCCTCAACGACACGGAAATCGAGGCCCTACGACTGCCCTGGGCCACCTGATCCCGACCGCGCGCCCTGGGAACGACACGCCCGTGCGCGGCCTGGATGATCTCTATGGCCGTGGCGCCGGCCCGCGCGAGCTTTCGACGGTGCCGGACACCGCGGGCTTCACCGGCAACATCCGAGCGAAACCGCCTGGACGGCCCCGCCTGCCCACGCACGACACGGCGCCCGTACCGGGAGCGTGAGCTCCCGGTACGGGCGCCGTCCTGCGATGCGGATGCCCCGAACCCGCCCTCGTCACGACCGGATCTGCACGTGGTGATGAAATGTGCGCGATGCACTGTGACTCGTCACGCTGCTGAGCTGCACTGTCGTCTCGGGAGTCGAACCCGATGCGCTGCTCTCCGCGCACCAGCCGGGCCGGTAACCGCCGGCCCTCGGTTGTGCACGCCTCCGGAGCGACTACCTGCTCCACATCGCAAGTCTCAGTCCAGGAGGTCGGCCTCCCAGTTGGTGCGCTGGATGCGTACGTCGATCTCGCGGATCTCGCGGGCGGCGTCGTCAGCGCGAGCGCGCAGCTCGGCGACGGGCAGCGCAGGGAGCACCATCAGCTCGGAGCGCAACTGGCGGCCGTAGCCGCGTTCCCCGCTGCCAGCGGCGGCGTCGGCAGCCGAGGTGAGCACGGAGTGGCGCAGGCGCAGGGTGTCGCGGCGCGCGAGGGCGTCGGTGAGAGTGCCGTCGGCGCCCATGTCGACGGCGGCGTTGGTCCGGTTGATGCGCCGGATCAGGGACTCCAGGGCATCGAGGGTCTCGGTGACCTCGGCGAGCAGCCCTGCCGGGTCCTCGGCGGGTGTCTCACCCTCTTGGTGGCGGGCGTTGGCCACGATGCGGGCCCGAAGCTGTTCGACGCGGCGAGCCGCTTCCGCGCGCTCCGCCAGTGCTTCGCCGAGCTTCATCGTCGTGGGTCCCGTCCCGTGGTGCCATTTCGTCGTGCGGTACTGCGGTACCGCTGCGCCGATCACCTTACGTCACACCACGGGCCGGCCCAGCTCAGCCGGCTCGATCGGCCTGGGTGGGTACGGCGAGGTGAACGAAGAGCAGCACGTCCGGCTGGTGCGGGGCCTCGAGGGCGGCCTCCGCGCGCGATGACGCGGCAGCCTCGGCCCGTGTGTGCTGCGGGCGTCGGCCAGCACGTCGGCCAGGCGTGAGGCTTCTCCTCGTCCTGCCGGCCACCACGACAACACCTCGAGCACATCGAGGGCCGCCTTCGCTGCGAAGAAGACAACGGCACCCGCACTGGCCATTTCGAGGACCTCGCTCACGCGGTGCCGTACCGCGACCCATCGGTACGAGGCGACCTTGCTGGTTGCAGTCCTTGACGAGTGGCTGTGACGGGCGCCCTGCTGGGACCATGCGTCGGTGAACTCAGGAGTCCCCGCCGTTTGAGCGCGTGCGCGCTCTTTCCGGAGACCCGAGCGCCGTCCCGCATGGCGGCGGCCGTGGCGCAGCAGGTAGCGTGGTCCAGGGCACTTGGGCGTTCGCCGTTGCTGGGCCCCAGCCGGAGGCCCGGCAATGTAGCACCGCGCTGTTCGCCGCCTTCGATGCTGCGGAGCCGCTGGCCGGACCGGTCTCTCCGGCGGGGTTGCTTGGCCGACACCCCGCTGTGGCGTCCGCGCCACATCAACGCCTATCTGACGGTATCGGCCCGAGGGACTCGCGGGCCGCGAAAGGGCAGCGTCCGGCTGAGGACGAGGTTGGTGGTCGTGCTCCCGAACTGGGCCAGCTCATCGACAATTTCCTCCAGCTGGGCCATCGACGTGGTCGCCACCTTCATGACGTAGCAGTCGTCACCGGTGGTGCGCAGGCACTCGAGGATCTCCGAACGCTCGTCGAGCAGCCGGCGCAGCGGTTCGTGCCGGGTTCCCGGCCCCGGGTATTTCAGCCGAATCACCGCAAGCACTGCGTGCCCGGTCCTCTCCAGGTCCACCTCCGCCCGGTACCCCGTGATCACCTCGGCCGCCTCCAGCCGCCGCACCCGCTCCTTCGTCGCCGACGCGCTCAGGTTCACCCGCCGTGCCAGCTCCGTGAACGCGATCCGGCCTTCTCGTTGGACTTCCGTCAGGATCGCCCAGTCTGTCGCGTCGAGACTCTCGGTCATCCGCCCAGAATACCGGCGAATCCACGGGCGAACCCCTTCTGAACAGGCGGGAATCGCTTCTGACGGCCCGGGCGGCCTGGCTAGGCTCGACCCTGTGAAGATCGGAGTCAACGTCCTCAATTTCGGCCCTGGTATCGACCCGGGAGTCCTTCGAAGCTGGGCCCAGACCGTCGAAGGGCTGGGCTTCGACCTGCTGATGGTCTCGGACCACGTGGCCATCACGCCCGACGTGGCCGAGCGCTATCCAGCACCCTTCTACGAACCCTTCACCACCTTGTCCTGGCTGGCCGGCCTCACCACCCGAGTCCGGCTCGGTACGACGGTCCTCATCGCTCCGTACCGGCATCCGCTGCTCACCGCCCGGATGGCGGCCAACCTGAACGAGCTGAGCGGCGGCCGGCTGGTCCTCGGCGTGGGGGTGGGCTGGGCACGGCAGGAGTTCGCCGCCCTCGGGATCCCGTTCGAACACCGCGGACGACTGACCGACGACCATCTACAGGACGTGCGGGCGGCCTGGGCGGACACCGCCTCCTACGGCAACCGGAAGATCCCGGTATGGGTCGGCGGCAACAGCGACGCGGGACTGCGGCGGGCCGTGCGGCTCGGGGACGCATGGCACCCGCTGCGCCCCACCCTGCCGTGGCTGCGCGAAGCCGCCGTCAGGCTGACGGCCTACGCGGACGACAACCACCTCCCCGTCCCTGCCCTGGCCCCCCGAATCGCCCTCAAACTCACTGCGGCACCGGTCGACGGACCGCAGCGACTCGCCGGTGAGGGCACGATCGACCAGATCGTCGACGACCTCGACCAACTGCGCCTGCTGGGCGCCGAGGCCGTCGTCCTCGACCCGTACAACGGCGACCCCTACGAGACATGCCACCCGCAGGCAGCTTGGCAAGCACTCGCCGCGGTGGCCGCGCACCTCTTCCCACCCCGCACCAGAACGGAACAACCATGACCACACCCGACGACCGCGCCCTCCTCAGGCGCGCCATCGCACTCGCTGCCAAGGCTCGCGCGGCCGGCAACCCGCCATTCGGCTCGCTGTTGGCGGGACCGGACGGGACGGTTCTGGCAGAGGAGCACAACACGACCCTCACCGACAAGGACATCACCGCTCACCCGGAACTGAAGCTGGCGAGGTGGGCAGCGAGGGAGCTGGACACGTCCACGGCGGCGAGAACCACGATGTACACCAGCTGCCAGCCGTGCGGGATGTGCGAGGCGGTCATCCAACAGGCGGGACTACGACGGGTGGTGTTCGCGCTCTCCAACGAACAGCTCCTGGACATCAGGCCGGGCAGCGGCAGGCCGCCCGTGCCGCAGGATGGTCCCGCGCTGTTCGACGAGGTGCGGGTCGTGGTCGAGCCTTACTACCGCTGACCGCGCCACACGCTGTGTCAGCCGCCGACACCTTGACTGCCCGGACAGTCCCTAGTTCTGCGGCGGAAGCCCCGGCGTGTGCCGCCCGCTGACCTCCAGAACTGCCTTTCCGGAGACCCGACGCCCGTGAAGTGCCTCGGCGGCCTCGACGAAGCGTTCCCACGAGCCTTGCCAGCCGATGTCGACAGTCAGGGCTTCCTCCGCGGCCAGCTCGGCCAGGGTGGCCAGGTCCGCACCGGCGTGCCCCTCGATGACGAAGGAGGTCAGCGACTTGGCCGGGCCCACCGTCGCGTACGGCGGGAAGACAGCCGGTTCGCCGGAGGTCCAACCGACGCTCTGCACACTGCCACCGGGGGCGAGCAGGTTCCATACTGCGACCAGCTGCGAGCCGCCGACGCTGTCGATCACCACGTCGACCGGCTGGTCGAGACCTTCGAGCCCGATCAACACCTCGTCGGCGCCGGCATCGGCCAACCCCTGCCCACGGGCCACCGAACCCACGGACGCGATCACGTGGGCACCGGCCCGAGCCACCAGTTGGACGGCGAACCGGCCGACTCCAACGGCGCTGGTCGAAGGTTGCGATGTGGGTGCCCGGTGGTTACCTGGCCTCCATGAGCTGTCCTTCGCCAGCCCTGAGGGCGCGCGAAGGAACGCGCAGCTGCTGATCTTCTGGATGCCACTGGACGCCAGTGAGCAGGAGGAGACGTACACAGCCGGGTACAGCGCAATCGACCAGGCCCTCAGGGACGCACAGCAGCCTGCAGACTCCCCGGCCGAGGTGGGGCCGACGCCTGAGTCAGGCCCGCACCCGGCCCTGGCCGCACTGCTGATGCTTCGCGAGGTCCGCGAGCAGCTCGCCGGCTGGGAGAGTGTCCTGATCGAAACCGCCCGCGACCGGGGCGCGAGCTGGGCCGACCTCGCAGGCCCCCTCGGGGTCGCCAGCCGTCAGGCCGCCGAACGCCGCTACCTGCGACTGCGCCCCGGAACGGCCGGCAGTACCGGGGAGCAGCGTGTTCAGGCCACCCGAGACTCGCGTGCCGCCGACCGCACCGTCACCGCCTGGGCCCGTCACAACGCAGCCGATCTGCGTCGCCTGGCCGGTCAGGTCACCTCTCTCACCGGGCTGCCTGCCGGTGCCCAGACGGCTGTCGACGAGGTGAGCGCGGCCCTCGCAGACAACGACGCTGCCCGCCCTCGTCCAGCCGCTGACCGGCACCCGGCCTCATCTGCGCCCCGAGGACGCCGACCTCGCCGGGCTCATCGACGCCATGACCCGGCACACCGACCAGCTACGCCAGGACACCCACGACCAACGCAGCGTGTGACCGCACCCCGTCGGAGACGTCAACGTCGGCAGCCTGGCATCCACACCTCACCCCCGCAGCGACGGCAAGCGCCCGGTCGCCCGGCGGTCCGCAGGCGGCGAGCATCCCTCCCGGTACCTCGCCGCAGGCGACGACTGGTGCACGAAAAGAGAGCGGACGGTACGACGGCGCCAACGGCCGCCCCCACACCTGACCACCGGCCTGCCGCCCGGCGAGCCGACCAGCCCGCGTACCGAGGGCTCGTTGCCCCCGGCCGGCCTAGGACGGCTCCCGGGACGCAGCCCGGCGCACCGGCGGCCGCCGCGCGTGTTCTGCGCGGCGGCCGCATGGCTTTTGCCTCGGACGGGGCTGCCTGCCCTGCAGGCGGGTGGGCGAGCGCTGTCAGACCTGGCCTCGCCACTGCCCGGTGGCGGTGCCGCGGTCTTCGATGAAGTGCTTGAAGCGCTTCAGGTCGCCCTTGACCTGGCGGTCGACGAAGCCGAGCTTGTCGCCGATATTCTCCGCCATCCCCTCCGGGTCGAAGTCCATCATCAACGTGACCTGCGTATGGGTGGGATCGATGGGCTGGAAGGTGACCAGGCCGGACTGCTCGCTCTCGCCCCCTACGGTCACCCACGCCACCTTGGTATCCGGGATCTGCTCCGTGATCTCCGCATCGAACTCCCGCTCGACACCAGCGATCTTCGTCACCCAGTGCGTGAGCGTGTCCGTGCGCTGCTCGATCCGCTCCACCCCGTCCATGAATTCCGGGAACGACTCGAACTGCGTCCACTGGTCATACGCCGTACGGACCGGGACGTCGACCTCGATGGACTCCTTGACCTGCGACATGACTGTCTCCTTTGATCTGGAGTGGTGAGGCGGGAGCCGGGCGGTCTCGGGCCTGTCCGACTTCCGCGGGGGCACCCGCATCCGTGCCCACTCAGCACGCGCCTGCCCCGGCAACCAGATAGCCATTCCCCGAACGAGCCCACTTCCCGAGCCAGGCAGCCCCACCAGTCGCGGCCTGGGCGAAATCCTGAAGGGCTGGCACAGGGACCAAACAGGCGTAACGCGACCCCGCAATGGCACACACGTATTGCGGTCACCGTCGTCCAAGGCCACGGCGACGAGTCATGCTCCTACGACTCGCCATACGTCGTCCCCCATAGAGACCGCGCTGTCTCCCCGGCCGTACCGCGCTTCAACAGGCCCAGCAGAAGTCCCTCTCCGGAACCTGGCCGCCCAGGCCCGGGACTCTGCAGGTCAATCCGTAGACGTCCTGACCGCGCTGGGCCTGCAGCCCGACCAGGCGCCCTCACCCGGCCCCGCGGCCAGTCGTACGGCCAGGGCCTCCCTGTGCCACCACACCTACCGGTGATCTCGGCAGCGGCCGAGCCTGGCCAGGGCCGTCGCCGGCGCCTTCTTGAAGGCGGGCACCAGGGCGTCTGCCCAGCGCCCCATCCGCCCCCACTGGACGAGAGTGACCCTCACCCCGGCACGGCCCACGCTGAACAGGTTGATGTCCCATGACGACTGCGGATGGACCGACTGCACCCCGAGGACGCGGCCGCCTCCAGCAGGCGGGCGACGAGGTCTCGTCCTGGTGTTCTGGCGGTTCCGGCCCCCTTTGAATCAGGGGCGGGCGGCGGTGCGGGCGCCGGCCGCGTGCTGATGCGCGCGGACGATGGTGGAGTCGACCGAGATGCCCCAGTCGATCTCGTCCGAACCGTTCGGGCAGGTCACGCCACTGTATTCCTGTCCTCACCGGGTGCAGAATCCCGTCGATCACCTGCCGATGATTCCGCCACCTGCCGCAACGCCATTCCTGACTGGCAGGAACGGCCGCAACCGTTCCCACTCCTCTTGAACCACTCGGGTCACACCGTGCTCACAGATACCGCCGCGGGCGGTCTTGCGGCTTCACGCCGAAGGCGGAGGCTCTCGCCGATCGCGGCGTTCCCTGGCGGGTGAGCAGTGCGGCGTGAGCGCTGAGGCGGCCGACTCACCGGTCCCACAACAGGAGTGGGCAGAGCGAAGGCGGTACCCAGGGTGCCAGCACACAGGTCTGCCGGGGACGTTACGTCGCACTCGCAAGGTTCGCCACTGAGCGCGCGATGGCAACTACTCTGCGCCCGACTTCAACGCGCACACCGGCCAACCAGACCGCTGACTGGCCAACTAAAGTGTTCTGACCGCGCTTCCGTGATGACTACGCCTTTATGAGGACCCGCATGTGAGCTTGCATGCCGAAGTCGTGGCACTCATCAGGCCGGGGTAGGACCTGGCCATGGTCCTCGACACGCGTTACACCGGCGATCCGGAGCGGGTGGCCCTTGTCCTTCCCGGGCTTACCTACACCCCCGCCAGGCCATTGCTGCACTTTCTCGTCCGAGCACTGCACGCGCGCGGCTGGACGGTGCAGGAACTGTGGTGGGAGCCGCCGGCCGATGCCGAACAGCAGCAGGCATATATCACTGAACGAGCCATGGCGGCACTGGAGGAGGAACACGCGGAACAGGTCGTGGTGCTCGCCAAGTGCCTGGGAACTCTATTCCTGCCCACCGCCGCAGTCCTGGGGCTTCCCGGTATCTGGCTCACGCCGATGCTGGACGTCCCCTCAGTGGCCGACGCAGTGAAGACCTCGACGACTCCGTCCCTGATAGTGGGAGGCACCCGTGACCCGCACTGGGACATAGATGCAGCCCGCGCCGGCGGACACGCAGTACTGGAACTTTCCGGCGCGGACCACGCCCTGGAGATACCCCAAGACGTCCACGGCTCGCTGCAGGCCCTCTCCACGGTCCTCCACGCCGCGCAAGACTTCGTTGCCGGCTTGCCCGCGACCAGGGCAATCGACGGTGCTGGCAACGGCTTCGGGCTCGTCCGGACCGAGGTCCCTCACCAGGCGTAGAGGTCCCGGAAGAACGGTCAGAACCAGAGTTGGTTCTGACCGCTCTTCCGTGACGACTACGTCAAAGGCGGTCTGCGCCCCAGTCCAGGCAGCCACAGCCGGCGTGTCCTCCATCGTGGCCCTATGAGCGGACAAGCTGGAGGTTGGAGGAGCACATGAGGCGCTTGGTCCGTCGGGTCAGATCGGCCGCGTTGCGGGCAACATGAGGCAGCAGGCCCGCTTGCCAGCCGCTACTCGCCAGGAGCCCGATACTGGACGTGCTCCGCCTTGCGCAGCGCATCCAGCGTTTCATGGACGCTCAGGAGAACGGTCGTCTCAAAGGAGCTGAGCGCGCCACCCCCGCTGATCGCCAGCGCAACCGCGGCCATGGACACGTTGTCCGGGGCTTCCCAGAGGTTGTAGCCGTCGTGCCTGCCGAAGGCGTACCAGAAGCCGTGGAGCCTTCCACCGACGGATTCGATGTACGCCTGAGCGGCCTTTGCGCGGTCCTCGGGGTGGCCGATCAGCCTCGCCCAGGTCTCCGGCGTGTAGCTGAACCTCGATAGATAGAGCGGCATCGTGTCTCCCTTTCGTTTCACCGATGGATGCCCGCGCCGGGTGGAAAAGGGCCGGAGTGGTTCGCGGTTCCCCCAAACAGCCGGGGATGATGCCGCCACGGACCAGAGCCAAGGCGTGAGCAGGCCGCCCCAACCGGTACGAAGGCTTCGTTCGCTCGCATCTGTCGTACTGCAGTGGTGGCCACACGGGAGTACTTGAGTCTGTTGATCGTCCGCCCAACGGTGTCGCCTGTGCCGCCACCGACTCCAGGCGTAGTCGTCACGGAAGGGCGGCCAGAACCCCAGAGTTGGCGGCTTTCGCCAACTGAGCCGCTCACTTCGATGCTGAGCCGACGGAGTCGGCGGTGCGGCGCCTGGTCTCCACAAGATGGATGTTGATGTAGCGGACGAGGATCAGTGGGTCCTGGGGATCGTCGGCCTGGAAGGTGACGCGGCGCAGGAGGCTGACTCCGTCGAGTGCGACGCCCTCGAGGGCGAGGACGAAGACGAGGGTGAGGAAGGCGGAGCGGGCGTTGCCGACGTCGAAGGGGTGGAAGAAGCAGATGTCGAGATAGGCGCGGGCGGCGCGGGCGGTCAGGCCGAGAGGTCGGCCGATGTCGGATGCGCTCTCCGCCAGGCACGTTTCGAAGCGGGCACGTGTGTCCGGTCCGATGCCGTAGCGCTCCCGGCTTCCCTTGGCGAAGGCGGGCGAGTTGCGGAACAGTGGCGGCTGCGGGGTGCCCAGGAGGCGCTGCTGCCAGCTGCTGAGCAGTGCGAAATCGAGCCGCGCTCCGCGTGCCGCGTCGGCTCGGAGCAGTTCTAGGGCGCTGAGAAGGCCTCCGGCTCGGGTAGGGTCGATGGCGCCGTCGAAGGCCCGGATGTCCTCCGCCGCGCCGTCGCGAAGGGGCACCACCGGTCCGTCCGTACCGCTGTCCGGGATCTCGTGCCACGGCACCGATTCGCGTACTGCGAGCCAGCGCTGCAAGTGGTCTTGAGTCGGCGCGTCTGCGCGGGTACGGCCGTCGGCCGGCTGCAGAGAGAGCGCAAGCTGCTCCGCGACGTCGTCGACCACCACCGTGTCAGGACCGGTCCAGCTGTGGAACCGTCCACCGACCGCCTCGTCGACCAGGCCCCGAGCCACGTCGGGCGCGACTCCCCAGCGATCGAGGAACCAGGTGAGCACTTGGCGGCAGTGGCCGTGCCAGCCGCTGCCGCACCCGGTACGGTCGACGACCTGCAGGATCAGATTCCTCGCCGCGCGCTCCCACAGGATCCGCTGGTCCTCGATGTCGGTCAGGTCCAGGGGGTACGCCTCGAACCAGCCGGCGAGGTACTCCAGCCACTCGCGCCACTCACGCAGGGCCGACCCGACACGGGCCAGCGTCTCTTCCGGCGTCGTGATCGAGTCCCGCGGACAGCACCAGTTTCCTATCGGCCCGCCGTCGAAATCCCCCTCGTCGTGCGACCAGCGCCAACCGACCGTCCAACGCCCGTACTGCTGGACAAGGGCGTACGACATGGCATCGGCCCAGGACTCGGCCTCGCCACGACTCCAGGTGCTCATCGCGGGGTCCCCGAAAGGGACGTCCGGACGAATGGGCACACACCGGGCCGGGCCGAGCGAGCGCACCGTCCGCGCTACGGACGCGTCGTCGAACCCATGACGGGCGGGGTCCACGTCGTCCCACGTCAGGAAGCGAGGAGCCAACTCGATGATCACCGCGCAAGCCTGCCACGCTCAACCGGCGCCCCAAAGTAGATTTCCCGTGCTAGCTGCCGCCAGGTACAGCCCGTCGTGGCCACGACCATGATCGCCGCCAGCACCTCGCGATCACCGTGCCGCCGTCGGCCACCGCCTTGCGGACGCACCGGAGCAGCCAGGACCACCTGCTAAAACAACCCCCACAACCCATCCGGAACCAGGCGCTCCACCCACGTCATCACAACAGCCAGCCTAGTGATCAGGCCAGTTGAGACGATCTCTTTGGGGTGCAGGCTGACGCCTCCCCAGATGCCGTGGGTCCCCTCTGTGTTGGAAGTCCTGCTTGCCTCACGGGCAGCAGGATGCTCAGGGCAGCTGCAGTTACTCGAACTGCTTCCACGGCAGTGGGCCTTCGTCGTGGTAGTGCCCATATCCGTCCAGCCAGTCGGAGAGGGCTTCGGCCGGCGGGTAGGTCACCTGTACGCCGTCTGCTGCCCGGGGGTCACCCTGCAGGAAGGCCCGGGCGAGCCGCTCGGCCTGCCGGGCGGGGTCCTCGTCGGTCACGGTCAGCCTCGCACCGAACTCCTCTACCCGTCGCACGCTGTTCTTGCCGGAATACTCATCGCGGAGGAAGCAGACGAGCACCTGGCCCGGGCTGTCGGGATCGGTCCACACATTGCCGAGCTCGCACGACCAGTGGTCCAGCCACGCCTTCTCAGCCCGCAGTGTGCCGCGCAGCAGCCGGGCGACCGTCTGAGCCGGCCACTCCCAGCTGGGATCCTGCCCGGCGCGCTGTAACTCGGTGTCGTACTGCGCGGCGTCGAAGCGGTACTCCGGCAGTTCGGGGCCGTCCTCGTCCCCGGCCTTCCAGGTCCACACCACCGTGTCGTCCTCGCGCCGCAGCTTCAGGTAGAGCAGGGGCGGGTGGCAGCCGCACCAAGGCTCGGCCATGTCGACCCGGTGCGGTCTGATGCCCACCGACAGCGGGCCGTCAGGTATCAGCCAATCCATGGGGTCCCCGCAGCGGGCTCCCTCGTCCGAGTCGGCGAACGCCTCCTCGATCAATACGCCGCTCAGACCGAAGAACTCGTGCGTCGCCACTTCCGATAGGTCGTCGGCGGGCCGGCACCGGCAGTCTGAGGCTGGGGTGGTCGTTGTTACGGCTGCTCGGTTTCTTCCGCCGGTGTGGTTTCTTCCGCCGGTGTGTTGAGCGCGTCAGCCAGCGCAGCAGCCTCATCCGGGGACAGTTCGCCTACGAGCCGACCGCCGCCTTCGAGCGGGATGCGCATGACGTTGACCTGCCCCTCCTTGCTGGCCTCGAGCGGACCGTCGCCCGTCCGCGGCCCAATCCTGTCCTCAGGGGACGCAACGTCATTGAGGGACAGTGCCCGCATCCCGTTGCCCTCGGCCTGGACTACGCACGTCCCCGGCCCCGCTTCGGCGGCGAGGACCTTCACCCCGACTCCAGCTATCCCGTCGAGGTGGGAATCCTCTGCGACATCCTGGACAGCGTCAGCAGTCCGGGCAGCACGGACACGGTCAAGATCTCCGTCACCCTTTGGGGAGCCGAATCACTCGAAGGACAAGTCGAGTTCGAAGTGCGGGCTGATCAATTGACTACCAGCTGAGGTTCACGATCACCGGGCCGAGCACGCTCTTCAACCGTGTCGCCGCGCTCGGAGACTTCAGGCTCGTCTGTCTGTCACCGCCTGTTCCCGCAGGCGCCGCTTGTCCGGCTTCCCGAGGGCGGTCAGCGGGATCTCCAGAACCCAGAACACCGCGGTGGGCCGGTGCGCCGGGGCCAGCGCCTCCTCTACCAGGGCGCAGGCCTCGCCAGCCACCGCGTCGTCGGGCGCATACCCCGTAACGGGCACGAGGAAGGCGCAGACCTCCTCACCGGTGAGGCCGCTGTCCCGGCCGACGACCACGGCCTCGGCCACGGCCGGGTGGCGGGTGAGCGCCGCCTCGACCGGTACGCAATAGATGTTGACGCCGTCGACCACCACGACGTCTTTGCTGCGGCCGTCGAGGTAGAGGTACCCGTCCTTGCCGAGGTGCCCGAGGTCTCCGGTCCGCAGCCAGCCCGCCCGCATCGCCTGGGCCGTCAGCGCTGGCTGGTTCCAGTATCTGGCCATCATCGCCTTGGATCGCGCCCACACCTCGCCGGTGGCCCCTGCGTGCACCGCTACGCCGTGCTCGTCCCGCACCTGCACCTCCACTCCCGCGACCGGCCGGCCGACGGAGGACAGAAGTTCCGGCCGGCCGGCCACCGCCGCATCGTGGTCGGTCGGGGAGAGGCGGCAGATCACCCCGGTCTCGTTCATGCCGTAGCCCTGTTGCCAGCGCCCGCCCCAGCGGGTCACGGCCTGGCGCAGCCGTTCGGGGTGGACAGGTGAATTGCCGTACGAGATCACGTGCAGCCCGGGCACTCCCCCGGCGGTCGCGGGGTCGCCCAGCAGCCGGTACAGCATCGACGGCGTCAGGTACGTCGAAACCTGCCCCAGCCGCAGGCAGGCGGCCGCGAACTCCGGTGGCCCGAATGGGTCGAGGATCTCTACACGGCCTCCGGACCGCAACTGCTCCAGGCAGCGCCCTCCGGACCGCTGTGCCAGCGAGGTGACCGACAGGTAGGCCAGCTCCGCCCACCTGCGGGGGCGTACCTCGTTGCGCGCGGCCATCGCGCCGAAGGTGGAGGCGACCCCCTTGGGGAGCCCGGTGGTCCCGCCGGTATAGGTCACCCGCGCCACGTCGTCCTCCCGGGCCCGCACGGCCACTGGGGTGGTGTCCCGACCGGCAGCCCGTCGGCCCGCCTCGTCCAAGTCGAGCAGGGGCGACCCGGTGCAGGGAACCGGAACGTCGTGCACTACCAGCTCCGGGCGGCAGTCCCGCAAGATGAAGTCCAGCCCGTACGTGGCCGGCCCGACAACGACCAGCGTCAGCCGGGCACCCAGCACATGCGCGGCGAGCCGCACCAGCAGCACCTCGGCCCGGTTCCCGCCCGTCACACAAGCGAGCCCCGAGCCCCGCCCGACCCCGTCCTCCGCGAATACCCTGGTCAGCCGGTACACGGCCTCCAGCACCTCGGAGAACCTCATGACGGCAGGGCCGGCCCCGATCGCGGGCCGTCCCGCATACTGCTCGAACGCACCGATCAGCTCAGTGACATAGCGTGCGGCCACCATCTGCAACCCGCCTCTCCGCGCCGGACGACCCCTCCGGCACCGAGCCGTAAACGCTGGACCAACCGATGGAAGGGGGTCCTGCAGGCCATCGCCTTCGACGGCCGCCTCACCGACAACCGAATCTGACCCGACAGACCAATCCAATTACACCGAAAACTTTTAGCGGCGCCGCTCCCGACACGGTCAACCACTCACCCTCGTCCCGACCGGCCCGTCCTCCAGCTCAGCCCGCGCATCGGCGTCGGCCTCTTCGGCCCAGCCAGAGGGGCGGTCCATCCCCGTCGCGTCGTCCGCCAGGAGCAGCACGGGGTCGTCCACCCGGATCGTGCACGCACGGCCGCCGGGGCCCGGGCACGACCACCGCGCCGGAGGGACGCGGCTCGCCCTGCACCCCGGAGGCGATCGGGGTGCAGGGCGAGCAGGACGACCAGAGGGTTCCGTACGCCGCGCGGATTGCGAGGGTCGGGCATCTCCGCCATCGCTCCAGCAGGCCCAGGGCCGCCTGGAGCAAGGCTCGCGCGGTGCTCCCGGAGTTGGTCAACGGCGGGCGGAATCGGCAATGACGTATCGCAGGCGCGGTTCACTCGCCCACGGTGTCCTCGGCCTCCCAGCGCAGCAGGTCGCCCGGCTGGCACTTGAGCACCTCGCAGAGCGCGGCGAGTGTTGCGAAGCGTACGGCTTTGGCGCGGCCGTTCTTGAGTACGGCCAGATTGGCGGGCGTGATACCTACGCGGTCCGCGAGCTCGCCCACGGACATCTTCCGCCTGGCCAGCATTACGTCGATGTCGACGGCGATCGGCATCAGATCACCTCGTCCAATTCAGCCTGCATCTGCGCCGCTTCTGCGTCGCGCGCGACGGCCTGGGCGAGCAGCATCCGCAGCACGAGCACGATGAGCGCGACCCCCAGGATGGCCACGCCGACCCCGCCCATGATGACGGTGACGCCCGGGTCGTCGCGCTGGCCCGGCGCGTTGATGGCCGTGACCGCGAACCACAGGAGGGCGGCCGCCACGATCGCGCCGATCACGCCGTCCACGTACCGGAAGGCCGCATGGGAGAACACGGTTCCGCGTCGCACCATCGTCACCAGCCGCCATACGCAGACCAGGGCGACCTGGGCCGCCACCATACCCAGGATCGTGATCACGCGCAGCGGGCCCAGCGGGAGCGACCCGTCCTCCGGGTCGGTGGCCAACGCCCACACCATCAATGCCTGCACGAACACGGTGCCGACGAGCACCACCACGAGCACGGCGCGCAACGCACCCACCGTCAGCTTTCCCATGACCCAACCTTCCATCGAATCCCGATGGAAATCTATCGAGATTCGATAGGCAAGACAAGGGCGGGAACGGAGACAGTGACTGTGCGCTCTAAGCCGTTTCCTTCGGATCGTCTGACCGGCCAGACGAAGACGGCGGCGAGATGGAGTCCCGGCGAGGTAGATGCGTCTTGTCGTATCGAGTGGCCAGTCCGCGCCACTGCTCGAGCTTGTTGATGCACCGCTCGACGATGTTGCGCCGCTTGTATGCCTCGCGGTGGGGGTGGTCCCCAGCCGTCTGTGTTGTCCTGCGTCAGGCCGGGCCGGGCCGCTCACCTGCTTCATGTCGGCGGGCCTGTACGGGGACCGCAGCGTGCGGGTGGGGCACTGGCCCGGCGAGGTGTTCGTGCTGGAGGCACCTCGCCCGCCGGTTGGACGGACGTTGTCGACCCGCTCTCTGTCGCCCTCGCCGGCGCCGGTCTCACAGGCGGCCTTTGGGCGCTGACGGCATGTTGAGGGTCACTCGATCACGCGGCTTATGCGACACGGGCCGTCACCTGTGAAGGGACGGCCCGGGCAACGCTCCCAGCAGGACGCGCCCGGGCTCGGTAGCGGCATGCCGGCCGTCGTCGGTCCGCCGTCGGACGGTCATGCGGAACCCTGGCCGGACTGCGGTCAGGGGTTGTTCAGAGCGAAGTCCTGGCGGGTGTGATTGCTGGCGTTGGGGCTCTTGATGTTGTTGTTGATGCCGATGTTGTTGAACATCGGGATGAGACCGTTGAGGTTGATCGGCAGGATCGACCCCGAACCACCCCCGTTCCCGCCGTTGCCGTTGCCGCATTCGCCGCCGGTGACCGTGGTGACGTCGCTGTCCGTTTCAATAGGGAGGGGGTTCGGCAGAGTACCGTCCTCGCCCACCTGGACCCTGTTGGTGACGCTGCAGGGAGCGTCCTCGGCAACGTTGACCGTCAGGAGGATCGTCGCAGTCTGACCAGCACCCAAGCCGTCGGTGCTGCACGTCAGCACGGTCATGTTGCCCACGATGCTGCAATCGAACGGGGCCCCGGCCTGCACGCTGTCAGCTCTGAGTCCCAGCGGAAGCTCGTCGGTGACAAAGATGCGGCGGGTGGATTCCGAGCCCGGGTTGCTGACGGTGATGCGATAGACGCCCTGCCCACCTCGGGGGAAGTCGCCCTCGTGCGTCTTCGTGATCCTCAGTTGCGCCTGGGCATGAGCAGGTGTCACGCCTACCGCGAACGGCACCACCACGCCCAGGCCCATGACCGTGGCGAGGCCGGCCATCCGCTGCCACAACGCTCGCGTCTTCATGTAAGGGCTCCTCTCCTGTGAAGGTACGCGGCCCACCAGCACACGGCCAGGAACGAAACCCGGCGCCCGCCGACCACCGCCTGCCCCCGCAACGACACCCACACCCCACGGACACGGAACCGACAACACCATCACCCGATCGCCAAACCCATCACGACCGACCAGCCCAACAGACCGGCCCCCGCACGAAGCCACGCCCGCCTGCCGAAACAGGGCCGGGCCGCTGCCAGACAGCAAGGTGGGGTCGGCCAGGTCGCCGGCGATCTGTCCGCCCTCACGACCCCGGACCTCCACGAGAAGCCTCCACATGCACGGCCCGCCATGGCGGGCCCGGCGGTAGGTCCACCGAAATCCCGTCGACGGCGGGGCCCCGCCGCGCCGATCATGACGCAACGACACCAGGACGAACCGAGGGGCGGACACCGTGGACCAGGACATCGACAGCCGGTGGGAGGGACTCCCGGCCGGTATCCGTGCCCAGGCCGACGGATACGTCCTGCAGGACAACAGCTTGCAGGCGGTCCGGCTCGTGTGGGAGGCCGGCCGCGCCCAGGGCGTCGACCTGAACCACGCGCAGAAGATCGTCCACCTGCGCTACGAGCACTTCGGCGACCGCGTCGCCCGTACGCCCGACTCCCCCCTCGACCTGGACTCGCTCGCCGCCGTCGCCCGCGGCATCCGGGCCCGCGTGGTGGCGATCGAGGCCGTCTGGGACGGGGACACCGTCCACGGCTGGTTCGTCAACCTGCTGGCCGTCACGGACGACCCCGCCGGGGAGAAGTGCCTGGCCACGATCTACTGGAGCACTGCCCAACGCGCCCTGGACTGTGCCGATGCGGGCCCGCTCCACCCCTCGGCGGCCGCCGCCACCCGCGCGGGCGCCGACCTGGCCGCCCACCTCGGCGTGCCGTTCCACTTCGCCAGCCCCGACACCCCGAACGACGAGGCGCCCCGCTGGCGCCCCTGACCGCCGGGCGGGCCTCGCGGGTCGAGGTCGCGATGCAGGTCTCCGAGGCAATGGCGAGCGGCCCGTCCGATCGCGGGATCGGACCGGCCCGCTTAACCTCCATAGACGCATCCCGGGTCCCAGCAGGACCGGGGGCTCAGGGCGCCACGAGGTCGGGCATTCCTTCGACCAGCACCACCACACCGACCACGTCCCCGTCTGCCGACCGCCCCACCCAAACGGGATGGACCCCGTCCGAGCCCACCGCGAACGCCACCAGCTCGGCGCCGGAGCCGGGCTCGCGGGTGCGGAGGAAGTAGGCGGAGTCGGCGCTGTACTTCCACGCCTCCAGGTCGTTGTCCTCCATCACCTGCCGGGAGAGCCGCTGGAGCGGGCCCCACGCCCCGGCATCGGCGAAGGCGCCCATCGCGCCATCCGTACCGAACCCGTACGCCACGCCCTCCCCGAGCAGCCTGGTGTCGTCGCACGGCCTGAGGGCCATCTCCCAGGACACGGCCGGGGCTTCCCCGACGCGCAGCCGGACCGCCGTGGACGACTCGCAGCCGTCGAGGAAGGCGGCCCGCGCCTCGTCGAGCACGTGCTCCCCCGGCGGGACGGCAATGCTGAAGTGCGGCCCGTTATGGTCGAGGGGGCAGTCGACGGCCAGCAGGCCGCTCGGCACTCGCAGGGTGCCGGTCCGCCTCGGCTCCACGGCGGTCATCTCGTCGCCGTAGGGACCGGACATGCGCGTACCGGGACGGAAGAGCGCATCGAAGTCGACGGACGAGAACATGCGGGATGACTCCCGACGCCACGGCACGGAAGCCTCGGGCGTCCCGGCGGTGTCCAAGTGCACCCGCACCCAGTCCGGCAGGTGCTCGCCGCCCGGAAGCGGCCGCCACTCCCCGAACCCTGGCCGGGCCGACCACAGCCGCTCTTCCGGCACCGTGAGGACGGCCTCCAGCGAGGAGCCTCGTATGCCCTCGGGCTGGTGCGAGATCCGTCCCCTACCGTCGGGGAAGACCTCCACCACGGTACGAGGGCAGTCCTGGGCGAATTCCGCCGTCACCGGATCCGGGTAGCGCCAGCTGATCGCGCGCCGGTTCAGCAGCCGCTCCTCGTCGACCAGCACCCTCAGTTCCGATTCGAGTGTCCGGCGGCCCTGTTCGTCGTACGCCCACACCTCGACGAAGCCCGCGCCCCACGACACCAGCCGCACCTCGGCCGGCACCTCGCTCCCGGGCACGCAGTGCATCACCGCGTACGGCAGCCCCTCGGCGTCCCGCGCCCGCGCCTCCCCGGCGGACAGCGCCCGCCCGGGGGTACGGGACGCCGGATTCCAGCCCTCCGCGTACTCCACCTCGACGACCGTCCCCGATCCCCGCTCCATGTGCCACCGCCCGCTCGCGCCCGATCCTGCCGAGCGCAAGATAACGGCTGCCACCGACAGGGGGTGTCGGCGTCTACGTCCGCGCACTCGTCCGATGGGCCAACTCGGCCCAGACCGTCTTGCCGATCAGCCGGTCCGTCTCCCCAGTCGGCGGCGAGGTCGGTCGTGATCGCCCGTCGCGGGACCGAGCACGGTTCCGGGCTCGGCGCTCGCCGCCGGGTCGTGGAGCGCACGTTCGCCCACCTGCACTGGTTCCGCCGCCTGCGGATCCGGTGGGAGGTCCGCGACGACATCCACGAAGCCTTCCTCAAGCTCGCCTGCTGCATCATCTGCTGGCGGCGCCTGACGAAGCTCATGCCTCAACCGTCCCTGTCCAAGCTGAAGCCGCGGTCCTGAACCACCGGGAACGTCTTCTCTGCAGCAGCAAGCCACGCATCGATCTCGTCGTGGGACGACCGGATGGCGCTGATCAGTTCCATGAGGGCGTCCAGCTTCTGCCTGCCGACGTTCAGGCGCAGTTCCTCAAGCGAAACTTCCTGGTAGGACATGCGCAGCTGCCACCAGAAGCGCATCAGGTAGCGACACTCCTGCGGCTCCCGGTCATCCGCGAGGCGGCTGTGAACCACTGCTTGGACGCACTGCCGCTGGCCATCATCGCGAAAGCCGTCCCTTAGGTCAGTCAAAGTCACGGTCGGACAGTACCAACCGCGCTCACCCACAGGAGCTATGCGGCCATTCCGTTAGGAGTTCTTACACGGACGACAACCAACCTTCACCGGAAAACGACAGTGCCAACGGACGTCACGATCCAGGCAGGTCGATGAAGTACCCGCCGCCGCGGCAGTTCCCACGCATGGAGCGCGCCAGCTCGGAAACGTGCCGTGCCTGGGTGCCGGACAACCGTCGCGGCTCCCACAGCAGCGCCGCGGCGTCCACAGCCTCTGGGGCCGGAGGCGGTGGCACCTCACGCAGAAAGACGCCCGTCAGTGCGGCCAGTTCGCGGGCGCCGATTCCCAGCAGGGCGGCGAAGTCCGTCACCAAGCGGGGCGTCAGTTCCTTGCGACCAGCACCGATCACACCGTAAGTGGAAGCCGACAGGTATGTGGGCGTAACGACCGCCGGCGTCTTCGCCATGCCCGACCAGTCCAGATTGCGGTACCGGAACATGCGGATGACCCAATCACCCGGAACTTCGGTGAGGGGTGCGAGCCGCTTCGGGGCGAAGCGCGAACGCCGTTCCTCCTGCGGCAGCGCGCGGATGAGCTGCAGGAGTTCACGCCGTCCCGCCGCCGGCAGGTGCACCGCATCCATCACGGCGTACGGCACCCATCGCTCGGCCGTGACGTCCAACGGCGCCATGTCGTCCGGGACCGCCAGCCCCGCGAGGATGAACAGATCTACGGCGCGGAAACCCAGCGCAGTCGCGAGCCGTCGGAGCAGCCTCTCACCGGGGGTCTCCCCCGCCAGCACCGCTCGTACCTCGTCTGTGGTCAACCCGGCCCGGTCTGCCAGCTCCGGCGCACCGAGCTCCCTGTGGTTCAGCAACCACGCCAGCATCACGCCGAAACCCCGGTGCTCCGTCATCCACGCAGCCTAGCCACAAGCGCACTGGTGACCTCTAGTTCTCCGCGCCGCCTTGGCTGCCTGGCCTGGCGGGCCTCCCTGTCAACAGGGCGAGGGGTCAGCTGGATCGAACGTTGCAGCCGCGCTCCACCTCGCGGCCATCCTCACCTGGACCCGCCGCTGAGCAGGCGGCAACGAACAGCTAGGAGTCCCCGTCTCCCTCGACGTTGGCGATCATCGTGCGCAGCACCTTGAGCGCGGCCACGTATTCCTCGTCACTGATGCCTTTGTGGACCTCCGCGCGCAGCTCCGTGACCAGCCCGCGCCCCACCTCCCCGCAATCCCCAGCAGCGCCACAGCGCCATCCCGACCGAAGAGACATCCCCTGGGCGATCTCTACTGGGCGGTCGCGGTCGACTCCGCGATCGTGCGAGCGCATCAGCACGTCGCCGACAGTCATTGCAAGCCGCTCGCACGGCTTAGGCCGTTACCTGCGGAGCATCTTCACCAGCCTTGTGCCGGCCTGGATACGGTGGCGGGATGGCGACGATCCTGCGGCACCCTCGACCTGGATTCATATGGGACTGGTGGGCTGTCGACGCCGAGGGCTTCCTCGTGCAGTTCAGCTGCGGTCCCGCCCCGGAGCACTTGCTGGCGCATGTGGACCGCGTCGACGCGGCGGCCGCCTGGGCGGAGGAACACCGCCCGTCATGGTTCGACCGTGACTCCCTGTCGCTGCACGTCTTCGGCTCCAACGGCGAGTCCCCGACCTACACCCGGCGCGGTGTCCCGGACTCTCCGTTGAGGCTGTCCGACGCGCCGGCAGCCATTGCGGGCGTCGCAGCCCTGGTTGAACTGAACAGAGCAGTGGGAGACACCTGGACGGTCTACCTCGACGAGGGATGGGTCTAGGGCAGTTCTTCGGATCACCTCGCTGACCAGGTGAAGGTGCTGACGAGGTGGCTCCGCCAGGTAGACGGTGGCGTTCTCGTCGTAGCGAGTGGCAAGGCCTCGCCACTGCTTCATCTGGGGCATACAGCGCACGAGGCAGGCCTGCTGCCGGAGTCGCTCGCTTGGGGCCCAAGCAGACGGGATCCGAAGGAACGACCTGGCTCAACCGGACGGCGTGACCGAGGACCACACACCGAACCACTGCTCGGCGCCGTACTCCTCGAACCGCTCCACCTCGGTGAACCCCAGTTTCGCCGCGAGGCGCATCGCGCGGCCGTTGGCGTTCTGGGTGCAGAGCACCACCGGCTCGCCGGGAAGCGCGTCGGCGAACCAGTCGAGTGCCGCTGCACACGCCTCGGCGGCGTACCCGCATCCCCACGCATCCGGCAAGAACATGTAACCGAGCTCGGTCTCCCCGGCATCCGGACGGAGGTGACCGGGACGCTCTGCAGCGCGCCTATCGAGTGTGATCATGCCGATCATCGCTCCGTCGAGATCGATCACGAAAAGGCCAGGGCGCCGCCCGGGCACCTCAGGCACTGCGCGTTCGAGGTCATCACGCTGTCGAGCGCCACCGATGTAGGTGCCCACCTCCGGCGATGCGAACAGCTCGATGAACGCCGCCCGGTCTCGGGCCTCGGACTCGCGGAGGACGAGCCGTTCGGTCCCTATCGGGGCGGGTGGCCAGGCGATGTGTTCAAGTCCAGTCATGGTCGGCAAGCTATCGCACGCCCGTGAGGGCGATCCGAGAGAGAGCAGTTGGGGAGCCATAGCCGCAGGCAGCCGAGGGATGCCAGGGCTTTGTAGTGGCGGGCTCGTCCTTCGTAGCGGGTGGCGAGGGCCTGGTTCTGCTTGAGCCGGTTGAAGCAGCGTTCGACGACACCAGCGACTTTGCGGACACGGCTAGCAGCAGTGGGGCGGCTGGTCCGGCGAGCTCTCTTCTCCGGGTGGAAGGCAGTAGGGGCCTTCCCGGTACATGCAGTCAGGGTCGTGCTCGTAGTTGGCCGGCGCGAATCCGCACGTTATCCGCTGGCAGTCGTACTCCGTCGAGTCCATGACGATCCTTGTCGGGCGGCGGCAGGGGGCGATATCGGCCTCCACCGTAATGACCCGGCAACCCACCCTGACACCCAGGGGCGCATCCGCTCCCGGTCGCTCCCGGTCTGCGCGGGGGTGGTTACGGTCCAACCGGCGCCAGGGGAAAGAGACTCTCGCAAGCCTGCCGGCCCGGCCCCCGTCCCATCGCCTCGCCGCGCTCTGCGGGCTCGGCTTCGCCACCTTGGGCCTGTCCGGCGGATCTTGCCGGACAGGCCCCCTGGTCTCAGGGAGGGCTCAGCGCTTGAGCGTGAAGGTGAAGTCGCCGGAGAGCTTGCCGCTCAGCCGGACTGCCGAAACGAGTTTCCCCTCCGTGATCAGTCTCTCGACCTCCGCCCGCGAAAGACCGCAACCTTCAGCGATCAGTCGCTCCGGCCGGACAGGGATCCGTGCCGCGAAGCGCACCGAGATGTCGATCACCTCGCGGTCCAGGTGATCCGATCCGCCCGTGTCGAGGCGCCAGGCACCTTCCCAGTCGAGGGCGATGCGACTACGGCGCAGCACGACCGGATCCTGGAGCAGCTCAGCTGCCAGGCCAGGGTCGTTGTCATGCAGCCGGTCCAGCAGCTCAGGTCGTACGGAACGCACATTCATCCGCTCCAAGACCGTGAGCTTTGCCGTTTCCCCGCAAGCGGTACAGAGCGCGAGGAGCCAGGCGTCGATGAGCTTGTGGTTTGCGTTGACGCGAAATTTACCGCTTGACCTGAAGCGATCGGACGCGCACGCATGGCAACGGCGGAGAACGAGCGGCAGGCAGGTGGGCACGACCACCCAGTTTTCGAGCACAGGAGTACACCGGTTTCAGTGAGAAGTCCGCAGCAAAAAGCAGCGCGGCGCACATGGCGCGACGCGCGACGAATCAGCGCTCGGGAGAACTCACAGGGTGTACAACGGGACGTCCTTGTCTAGACGACTTGGTTCGGCAGCACGGTAATGGCGCACAGCGACGCTGCTCCACTGGTTTTCGAGCGTCGCACCGCGAGACTCTGTCCGGCGGATCACGGACGAAGCCAGAGCCAGCTGGAATGAGCTGGCATGCGTCGCCCCGCTGCCCCGGTGCGATCACGAACGACAGCGCACCCTTCCAACGCCCGCCCTGCTGGCCCGACTTGGGCGAATGCGGCTTCAGCCGGGCCTACTCGTCGTTCGTCAGATCTCCCCGTACCGTGGCGGGCGCAACGGCCTCTGCTCGAACCAGTCGCATGATGCGCCGTTCAGGCCCTGGGGCCAGATGCGGCTTCGGAGACCGCGGCGGAGAATGGGCGGGCTGCGTAGGGGGGCTCGCACCCCGCCCCTCCCCCAGGATCAGCGTTCGCCTCGCATCAGCTCCACGATCACTGCCCACAGAGCGCGTGCGCTCAGTGCCACTGCAATCCGCTTCGCGATCTCGGCAGCCTGATCCCGACGAGATGACCGCTGGTCATCACTCATGCCCGTACCCCTTTCAACCGGGGCCCCCGCCCTGCTGACAGGACGGGATCCTTGCCCCCCACTTCGAGGTACGAACAACTCACAGCGTAACCAAGGACATTGAGCACACGGAAGGCTCCCCCGCCCTTCGTCGCCTCACGCCATCGGACGATCCCGCGGTGGTTTGAGCACGAAGGTTCATTTGGCGCGAGACCTACAAGCAGCGGAACAGCGTGGAGCGATGCATCAAGCGCCTCAAGCAGTGGCGTGGCCTGGCCATGAGATGCGACAAACTCGCGATCGCCTGCCAGGCCCCACTACACCTCGCCGCCGTCCTCATCTGGACCGGTGGCTCACAGTCGAAGCGGCTCCGGTCGGACGAGGCGGCGCGGCGTGCGCACGACGTGTTCGGCCAGCGGCCGGTGTCCCGCCGCAACGCGGCGTGGGAGGCGATCACAAGCATCTGCCCGTCGAGGTGGACCTGGAAGGAGAACTGGTCACCCCATGGGCTGGGCCGGGTACACCGCAGGGGGTAGGCCGGCTACCCCCTGCGGTGGGCCCGAAGATCAACCCGTGGTGGGCCGAGAAGGCTCCGCCGCCCGCGCTACATTTCCCGCCGTCCCGTGCAACGTGGACCATACGACGGAGGAACGATGAAGCTCACGACGAAGGCCGCCCTGACCCTTGCCGCGGTCCCGGCCGCGCTCTTGCTGCTCGCGGGACCGGCCTCTGCCGGCTCCGGTTTTGATGTCACCGGCACCGGCGGTGACATCGGCGGCGCCTGGGCGCACGGATACTACGGGAAGGCGGCCGACGGCCGGGTCCACCTGAGCGGCGAGCTCAAGGACACGGCAGGCGACGGCAAGGGCGCGGCGCTCAAGATCCACGCGGTGTACTCGGACGGCGGCACCCGCGACGAACAGGTCTGGAACACCCGCGGCAACCAGGCGGTCGTGGGGATCGGCGAGTACACCTTCGCGGGGAACGTGCGTCGTATCGAGCTCAAAGAATGCCTGTTGTACCGGGGAGGCGACGGCAACGTCTACGTGGGCACCTGCGCCGCGGGCGCGGAAGTCCTGTACTTCTGACACTCGTCCAAGAAGCACCGCTTCCGTGGCAGTGGAGACCGTGGTGATGTACCGCCCCATGGCAGCGACAACCACCACGCGCAAAAGGCGTGTTCACACGATCTCCAACGCCCCATCTCACCAGGTCACCGGTACTGCAACGGTCGGCGGCAGTGGACCAGCACGGCCGCCCTCCGGGAGTCCCGGCCAGGCCAGGCCCCCGCACCGGCCCATCCGCCGACCCGCCGGTCAGGGGGCGTCGATGAGTACCCGGCCATCGGTCGGCACGGTTGCCGCGAGCCCGTTCGCGTACGCGTTCTGCACGCGGGACCGCTCGGTCGCATTGGGCACGGCGTTGGTGCAGGCCGTCCCGGCGCTGGACCCGGACATCAGCTGGGAGCACGGCCCCGGCTTGGTGTCCGGGAGGCCCAGGCTGTGGCCCAGCTCGTGCGCAGCGATGCGCGTCTTGTCGTACCCCTGGCTCACAGCCTGCGCGCCGAGTTCGACTCGTACCTGTCGCCCAGGACGGACCGGACCGAGGGTGGCCTGCGGCCAGCCGGTCGTGGCCACGATGACGATCTCGGCCCGGACCCCGGGCGCGGCCTCCACCAGCCGAACGTTACTGACGTTCGCGTTCCAGGAAGCGACCCCGGCTGCGATGGCCGCTTCCCAGCCGCCGGCCCGACTGTCGTCGTAGCGGAGCGTCACTACCGCTGCGGTGGCGTCCGGTATGGGCGCGGGTGCCGCGGTCGCCGCGGTTGCCGCCGCGAGGACCAGCGCGGCGGCGGAGGTGCCGACTTTCAGCCAGGTGCCCAGAGACATGGTCGTCTTCCTTCATGCGTGGGGGGACCCGGCCCCTCGGCGGAGCCGGGGCACTGGAGACGCCGCCACCGCCCGCCTGTGGCCCGCACGTTCGGGCGGCCGCCCCTCCGGAGCCCTAAGAAGGTAGCCCCGCACCCCACCAAACCGTCATGCACCTGCCAGCCAATTCCGGCAGGCACTCCAGCCGATGCCCGGTCAGCGGGCGGCACCATCCAGGGGGCTCGCGCGGCCGCGTTCGGAGATCCGGCCGCGGACGGCCGCGGCGGCGCAGCCATGCGGCTTCCGGACTGCCTGCCAGCACCAGACGCCCGCCGGCACAGGACTCAGCCCGTAGAACCACCCCCGCACCGCGGGCAGGCGTGGCCTGCTACCCGGTGAGCGGGACCGCGGCTCCAGCCGGGGCCGGCTGTCCGGGGGCCGCGGCGGCGGGCGTGGTGGTGGAGCGGGAGCGGGCCGCCGCCGGAGAGACCCCGACCCGGCACGCGGGCGCAGACGGCGTCGGGCGGCGGCGTCGAGGAGACACCACTGGGCCGTGTCTGGCAATTGAACTCGGACGGGCCGTCGGGATCGGGCGGACAGTGAAGTAGCTTTCCAGGGTCGCGAACCTGAGGGGTGGGAGTTGGCATGGAAGCGCAAGGCCCGATTGACTTGATCCACTTGGCGGGGATCGAGGGCAACAGCGTTGTTGTTCGCGTATCGGGCCAAGAAGTCCGCGCATCTCAGCACGACCCCGACATCCTGGTCGGCGAGATCAGCGTCGGAACCAGCTTCGTCAAGGGAAGCCTCAAGACCTGGATCTTCCCTCAGGACCTCACGGACTGGGAGGCGGCCCTCAGCACTCTGGCCGGTGGGGAAAGCGCCTCCTGGAGGGAGAACAAGAGAGCAACCGAACTGCACGTTGCCCTCGAAGAGGGCCTCGAACGCGCCACGGTTTCGGTCGCCGACCGCTCGATGTCCCTGGCGACCGTCCAGGTCACCATTGAGTTGGCTGACGGTTGGCTCGAAGACCATCGCGCCCGCCTGGACAGAGTCCGGCAGGCGTGGCCCATGCGACGCAACTGAGGACGCCTCCTTCGCCCCGTGCCCCCTGCCCCTTGCCCCTTGCCCCTTGCCCCGCAAGCGTCCACCCGCTACGAAGTGGGGCGGAGCCTCGCCACCGGCGAGTCCTACACCCGACCCGCACACCACAAGAGGGGACGAGACCCCGGCGGAGGCCCTTCACTGCCCGCCCATCCGCCGAAGCCGGACGATGGACGACAAGCTAGGAGTCATGGGAACAGCAGGAACGACAACGGAACCGGAAACCCCAACGCAGAGCGGTCTCACGACTCTGGGTGAGGTGGCGTGCCGTTATCAGGCGGATGAGATCCGTCCAGAGGACCTGCCGATGATCGCTGCTGAGGCACTCGCGGCTGGGCTGGACACCCCGACCCTGTGTGAGCTCGCTGGTTGGCCTCGCAATGCGGATGCCCGCGATGTCCGCGACGCGTTCGAGCAAGCACTCTCCGAGTCCGGGATCGAGTTGAACGGGCCACCGCCCGCACCTGCCCAACCCGCAGGGGCCGCCACCACGGCGGCCCCTGCGGCGTTCCCGAGCTCTTGCCCAACTTGGGGAAAATTGGCGAAAGATCGGCCGTCGCACGCCGCCGGCGCGAGCTCGGCACGGGAACGGACACGACCGCGCGCTGACCTGCCGTCACCGGCCGGGGGCCGGCAGTCTGCGCGGGGCGGTCCGGCGGTACTGCCCCTGAAAAGCCGGGCACCAGGCCTCACCCGCGCCCGCCATATCGGCGCGGGCTGAACCCGACCCCACTGCAATCAGAAACTCCCGTCCCCACATGTTCTATGAAACCGTGTGCTCGGGTTCGAATGGCGAAAGTTGGCCATGACGACCTACGGAGGTCGCCATGGCCAATCTGGCGTTGAGCGCGCTGGGATCAGCGGACACCGAACATCAAGGTGAAGGTCGCAGCGCGGTTGCCAAAGCGATCAGCGTAGCGGCCGACGCCGGGACCTGCGTCTTTGAATCGAGGGTCGAGGATGGCTTTGCGATGCCCGTTGTTGGCGTAGTTGTTCTGGGGGTCGTGATTCATCCACCAATAGACGGCGGCCATGGGGGTGCCCCAGGTCCATCCTGCAGGCACGACATTCGTGCCGTCGCTCCGCCCTCCGCCGTTCTGGGTGTTCTCGCTCATCGCGCTATACGCGCCGTAGCCCGACTTGGCGATGCGGTCTTCTGGCCAGGCGTATCCCGCTCGGGAGTCCCAGTGACCGCATCCAGACCAGTTCCGATTGGACGGGCAGCTTCGATCCGGGGCGGTCGCCCAGTTCTCGGAGTGCGCCCGTGCCGCGGGGGCGAGGTGGTCGTTGAAGCAGAGCGGCGCCAGACCACGCTGCGAGCGCTCCACGTTCACGAGGTGGAGCAGCGCGTGCTCGGCGTTGACGACCTCGGCGTCGGTCCGGGGAACCTTGTCGACATAGCCGGCGTACCGCTCTTCCGCCTTCTGGCAATCTCCAGGCCCAGACGTGTCGCCGTTAGCCCAGGATGCGGCGATGTCGTTCTTCCCGTCGCCGTTGAAATCCCCGGCAGCCCACTTGGTCGTATCCATCCAGCCACCCGCGTTCGTGGCCCAGTGACTACGCCTGAAGCCCGAACCGGTCGACAGACTCACCGTTATCGTGTTCGAACCACCGTTGTTCCAGACAGTGGCAAGATCAGCCTTCCTGTCACCATTGAAGTCCCCGGCAACCCACGGAGTTCCGTCAATCCAGCCACCATCCCGATCGCTCCACTGCGACCACCCCGGGAACCGAGAGCCATCAGACAGGTAGACCGCAGTGGACAGGTTGCCACCGTTGTTCCAAGATGCGGCAATGTCGCTCTTCCCATCGCCGTTGAAATCCCCGGCAGCCCACTTGGTCGTATCCATCCAGCCACCCGCGTTCGTGGCCCAGTGACTACGCCTGAAGCCCGAACCGGTCGACAGACTCACCGTTATCGTGTTTGAACCACCGTTGTTCCAGACAGTGGCAAGATCGGCCCTCCTGTCACCATTGAAGTCCCCGGCAACCCACGGAGTTCCGTCAATCCAGCCACCATCCCGATCGCTCCACTGCGACCACCCCGGGAACCGAGAGCCATCAGACAGGTAGACCGCAGTGGACAGGTTAGCGTCTGAAGTGGCGGCCAGCGTGCGGTCTGAAACGGGGGCTATGGCGGCTGCCAATAGCACGAGCACGGCCGTGCCCCATGTTCGAAGCTTCAGCATAAGCTCACCTTCCGCGGTAAATGCGCGATCTGGGCCATCCGGCAGTAGCCGGAAGGGCCGACGTGCTCGCGGAGCTGACGCATCTGATAGATGAAGTGCTGGATCGGAACACCAGAGTGGGCGCTCAGGTTGGCCTATCGGATGCGCCCTCTGGCCAGGTGGATGGACACTGACCAGTGCCCAGGTCTAGCGCTGGCCACTCTCTGTATGTCTACAAGTAAAGGGCAGACCGGTCCACCACGCCACAGCAGCAACGGGGGAAGCGGCCACACCCAAGGTGATCAAACCTCTATGGAGGCAGTCTTGGGGTTGTCCTGGGACTCGTAGAAGTTGATGCACATTGTCCCGCACCTAGGAGGAAAGAATGATGCGCCCCATGAAATACACCGTCTCCATCGAGATCGCCCTGCCGCGGGAGAGGGTGGCCCAGCTGCTCGCCGACCCGGCACACCTGCCGAAATGGCTGCGGGGCCTGGTGCTGCACGAGCCGCTGAGCGGGGAGCACGGGCAGCTCGGCACCATGTCACGGGTCGTGATGCAGATGGGCCAGCGGAAGCTCGAGTGCACCGAGACCATCACACGCCGGGAACCGGCAGACCTGCGCGAGATCCCGAAAACGAGCGTCGTTCACTTCGACCGCGAGATCGTCGGCGAGGGCATGTGGAGCGCCGTGCGCGACCGGCTGACCGAAGCCAGCCCGGAAACGACGCTCTGGGAGAGCGAGAACGAATACCGGTTCAGCGGCTTTCTGATGAAGCTGGTGGGACTTCTGATGCCCGGCGCCTTCCGCAAGCAGTCGCAACAGCACATGCAGGACTTCAAGGCGTTCGCCGAGCAGGGAAAGGACGTCCGCGAAGCGACGGACTGAGCGGGTCGGGGAGGCCGGAAGACTCCGCCCCGGTCCACCGCCCGGTCGGCGCTGACCTACGCCACCAGCTCCGGACGGATCAGCACGGCGCCCAGGACGTCGCGGCTCCCCCACGCCGAGGCAATCCGCACGCCCTCCCACGGATGACCGGGGCCGGCCGCGCGCAGGTACTCGCCCACCTCCCGGGCCTGCTCCGGCCGCAGGGGCACAGTCCGGCCGACCGCGAGCAGGCACCACGGCTGTTCACACCGGATTCTCGGAACGGCAGCATCCGTACCTGTTGGTCATGTCGTACTCGTGGCCGACCAGGATGCGTGCGCCGCAGGCGGCGCAGACCGCGGGCGTCACCGGATTCACCCGCAGGACGTAGGCGTACTCCAAGGCCAGGACGGCGTCCACAGACTCCTTGCCGTGCTCCTTGATGCCCTGTCCGATGAACTCGAAGGCGCCGTACTGGGCCCCGCACTCGCAGTCGATGCGGTTGGAGTGGGCGGGACCGATGTCCTTGACCCCCAGCTCCGAGGTGATCCTCTCCCTCTCCTCGCGCGATACGGGTTCCATGCCCCGGTCCTTGATCCGCCTGGGGCTCCAGTACCACGCCTTGAACGCCTCGGCCTGTCCGGGGGAGAGGTAGAACGTCACCGATCTGCCGGCCTTCAACGCGTCCTGCACAGCCGCCACGACCGCGCTGTCGTCCCCCGACATCACGATCCTTCCGTCGCGGACCAGGGCATCGATCTCGGTGAGCGAACCGCTCTTCATGGGCGTCCTTCCGGTGGGCTCCTCGGCTCCGACCGTTCGATGCTCACCCGTGACCGAGCCACCGGCCAGCGGGGGCGAGCAACCGGGGGCGTCCGCGCCCTCCACCGAGCCGGGTGGCCGCCCGGAGGCGTGCCCTGGCGAGCTGTCGGCCGCTGGCGGCCCCGACCCCGCCGCGGTGCCGGGGCAGGGTACGCCGAAGCCCACCACACCGCAGTCACCCAAGAGATCCGTCTGCCACGCGCTCCTGCCACACCTCGGCCGTCGCACAAGGCGCCTCAGTGTGTGGACGTTCGCGTAATTCCCCAGGGGTAAGTTCACGCAACTCCCCAGGTGCCCGCCTGGCTGGGGGCTGGCGACTCGTCTGATCAGAGCTCGACGCGGTGCTCGGCAGCCGATGGGTCATCGACAGAGACGTAGCGCAAACGTGTGCTGGCCTGAACGGCATGCCGTTCAGGATGGGGTGCCATGACAGCGAAGAGTGCATCGGCATCCGGTCCGTAGGCCTAGAGGACCACCTCGCCTCCTCCGTACTCGTTGCCGTCGAACTCGCCAACGCCGGCTTGCGCGATCGCCTCGGTCAGGAGGGGCCGGGCTTGGTGGACGACGTCCCGTTGGCTTGGCTCGCCGAGGCCGCCATCGGCCAGTCGATACCGAGCGATGACGGCGTGCTCAACGTCGGATTCTGCTTCGTCTGTGTCGGCCATGCGGGAAACGACCTCATCCCGGACCTACGTCGGGTTCTGCTGTGGCGATGCGCTGAGTGTTCGCGGCCTGCCGCGCCGTCTCGGTTGGGTGTTCCTCCTACTATGGGCACCTCGACAAGGGAGCAGAGTGAATCTCAGAGCACCGGTACCGTCTCGAAGGCTTGGGCCGTACGCGTTGACCGATGACGGGATCGCGGCACTGCTGGCACGCTACGAGTTCGGTGATTCCTGTGTTCGCCGGGTGATCCTTGACCAGGAGTTCGGACGGAAACCGCGGGGGCGGGCCGTCAGACTTGTGATCGACGTTCGGGTGGTGGACGAGGCCCTGCGGTGGGAGCCGGTGTGCCTGGACCTGGTCGACGTGAAGCGATTTCGGATCGACGAGAGCCAGGGCTCTCCTGGAGGGGTGCTCTACGATCCCCCGCAATTCACCCGGTTCGACGGGCTGATGCAGGTCGACCTGTGCGCTGAGCGTTTCGGCAGCCTTCGACCGGGGAGTGGGCAGGAAGTCTTCGAAGGCTCGGAGTTGGTCTTCGAGGCGGTCGAGGGCACGTGGAGTGTCCTGGAGCCGTGGAGCGTGTGACACCGCGCCCCGCGACCAAGCCCATGAACTGGTGCGGCCCGACGGCTCTTCGTCACCCGCGTACCCGGGACTTCACTGATCGCAGTATCCCAACCGACTGCGAGCACCGCCCAGCAGGCACATCTCCTTGCGGGCGGACCGGACCCCAGGTCCCGGATTCGGGGACGGGAGCAGCCATTCGCCTCTGGCTGCGCTCATGACCCGCCGAACAGCCCTTGGGCGCGTGCGGTCAGCTCAGCCGGGTATCGGCGTAGACGGTCATCGCATCGCGCTGGTAGACGGCGAGACCGTCGGCGATCATGTCGAAGTTGGCCCGCATCTGCGGGTCGTCGACATGGGTCTGGCCCACTCCCTTGTAGGCGGCCGCGGTCGGGGTCCAGAACCGGCAGATGCCCTGGTAGTCGGCGTCCACCTCGACCTGTACCACAGGGTGGGATACCGGCGTGCCGGCCACCATGAACTCCGCCGTACGGATCATCTGCGCCGTCACCTCACGCTGCCAGCGCTCCGTGTCCTCGGAAACCGGGAGCCTCGTACGAAGGGCTCTTCGACGCCCTGGACCTGCACCACCGGCGACCCATCACGTGCGCCACGGGCGTCGAGGCGGCGGGCCGGGACATCCAGGTGCCCGTCCCCGGCGGTGACGGCGCCGTCCAGACCGTGGGCCGCGTCTTTGTCACCCCGGAGCTGGACGGCTGGCGTCGCCTCGTCTTCGGCCCGTACGACCTCCTCCTCGGGGAGGGCTGGGAGGACATGGTCGAGACCGTCGAGCGCGTCAGCCGGCACTGCGCCCAGGCGCAGCTCTTCTTCGTCGACGACGCGGGCGGCTCCGACGTGTGGTTCGTCGCCGAGGCGGGCTGCGTGATCCGACCGTACGCCGCCGAGAGCGACCCCGAATGGGAGGGCGACCCGCTCCCCTGGGAGACCCTCGCGGTCGACGACCCCTACTTCGACCCGGCGTACGACGATGCCCCGCCCAACGCGGGAACCGCCGGCGCGCGCACCGCCTGCGGCCACCTCTCGGTCGAACCGGACCTGGTCGGCTCAGGCACCGAGACCCGGGGCCACGGCTGGCTCGCCCTCACCTCCCCGCACGCCAGCCACGGCGCCTTCCCCGGTCTCCTCCCTCTCTGAGCCCTCCTCCCCCTCTCTCAGACCGCTCGGCCCTGCCGACCGGACCCCCGTGCCCTTGAGCCGCCCTCGCCCCGCCCCTGCACGGTTTCCATGCCTTTCGGATCTTGCGGGCCCGTCAAGATCCGACAGAGACGGCCTAGGAACGGGCGGGTTCCAGCAGGGTGGCGAAGGGGATCTCGGTGCGTGGTGACCAGTACTCGTCGACGCCGTACCGGCCCGAGCTCTCGGTATCGGCCGAGAGGCGGCCCTGGGCATCGAGCGGGGAGATCTGCGAGACGGGGAGTCCCGCCGGACCGAGGGGGAGGTAGGAGCTGAGGTACCGGGGTCTGCGGGTCACGTTGATGATGTTGTTGTTGTGACGCACCCTCGCGTGGTACATGACGTAGTCAGTGCACGGGGTGGCGGAGCAGTCGAAGAACCTGTCCCGCTCCTGTTTCCACGAGTAGATCGGGATCCCGTACTCGTAGCCGATCTTTCCGCGGTCCCCCCGCAGGAAGGTGACCGCCATGCGGGGTATGACGAGGTCGAACGGCGCGTCCGTGGGGATCGCGACGACCCGCTCCATGTTGAAGTCGGCCCCGGGCCCGATCCAGGCGCCCGGCTGGACGACCGTGCCGGTGTCGATCGTCCGGTACGCGGTGGGCCGCACACGCGGCTCCGTGTTGGTCCTGGACTCGGCGTCGACCCGCTGTTGCGCCGTGTCCAGCTCGGTCTTCCCGGCGTCGAACACGGACTCCCTCCCCTTGATCCAGTAGATGCTGTTGACGATGTGGGCCGGAACGGCCCCGTCGTTCGCCACGCGGAACTTCACCGGCAGGTAGACGAGCGGCCGCTTCGGGTCCGTTCTCGGCGTGCCGAACTTCACCTCCACGACGAAGTGGAAGAGCGCGGCCTGGGGCTGGTACAAGGCCGAGTATGCAAAGTTCGCCGACGCCAGCAGGGCGGTGGCCACCACGCCCGCGGTGAAGCTCTTGGGATGGGGAATCCCCTTCCAGGCCCGCTCCCGCCAGACCACCCACCCCGCCCACAGGGACCAGAGCGAGAGGGCGAGGAACACGGGCAGGTACGGCGTCCACTCTCGCTCCTGGAACCACACGATCAGCAGCAGGGCCTCCGTCCCCACCGCGATGAGGACCCCCACCAGCACCAGCGGGCCCGCATACGTCAGCGTCCGCTTCCCCCAGTAGTCGAGCACCGCAACCGCCGCGACCCCCTGCACTGCGCCCGAGAGCACCAGCAGCACGCCGGTCAGACGCCCCGAGAATGTCAGCGCCCCCAACGCGTCGACCGTGCCGACGCGGGCCAGGAGCAGCATGGACGCGACCAGCCCGGCAGCCAGCAGTGCGATCGTGCCGCGCCGGCGGGCCGCGCGGTCGGGCCAGGTGGCGGAGTCCGCCCCGCGCCAGGTTATGGAGGCCCGGTCCTCCAGGTCCACGTCGCGCGGCAGCCCCGCGCGGCGGAGCAGCCTGCGCAGATCGCGCCGCGACCAGGCGGCGCCCGCGGGCACGCCGTCGATGTCCACCGCGCGCAGGCCGCGCTCGTCCGGCGCCTGGACCACCACCCTTCGCGTGCTCATGGCCCCAGGCTCACGGCCCCGCCCTCCGCCCGCACCCGGGGATACTCCACCCGCCGAGGGCTTACGCCCCTATATCTCCCAGTGCTCCGCGTAGAACGTGACCTCGCTGACTGTGGTGTCGCCCGACCCAGCCCGGGCCCGGCGGTGCACCGCGCGCCCGGCTCCGCCGTCGTGCGGCCCGCGACCGCCTCGGCGCCGGAGTCGGCCTCCAATGCCGCGCCGCGCCGGCCGGCACCCGACCGTCGTCAATGCCCGGCCGGGCCACGCCGTCCGCGCGGGTGGCTTATCGGCGGCGGACCGGCGCTCCGGCTATCAGCAGCACCGGTGAGGCAAGAACGATGGCAACCGGGACCAGGGCTCTCGCGGCGGTGAGCTTCACTGTCTCCTCGTATCGCATGGCCTCAGTGCTGTGCGGGGTCAGCGGGGGTACGCTCGCCGTTTACCCGGCCCTGGGAAAGTGGATCGCCCAGCGCGTCGCCAACGAGCTCGGCACCGCTGTGCGCGCGCCGACGGCCCGCGTCGGCGTCGAAAGACTGGGGGCCAGGACAAACGCCACAGACCGACAAGGGCGGCTACTGGAGGGGGTATTCCTCCCCATGCTGGAAGGAGGATGACCCGCGTGGAAATGATCGGTTTCTACCGGGAGATGGACCCGGAGAACGATGCCGTGTTCCGCGAGCTCATCGGGGACAAGGTGCGGGACCATGCGCCCTATCCGAAGGCGGAGGTGAAGCGGTACCTCGACTCCGGACATCCGGTCTTCGACATCATGGAGTTGACGATCGATGTCATCGGGGGCGCTTTCCGCGTGCCCGGCGGATCGTCGCTGCTGTCCGACGGCCGTTTCGTCTGGCGAGTGGACCTCGCCGCTTACGTCGAGCGGTACAACCTCGAACTTCCGGCGGAATTCGTCGAGCATGCCGGCAGCCACGGATTCTCGATGCCGGCTGAGGACCTGCCGACCCTGCGCGCCGTCTCCAAGGCTGCGTTGAGCGCCCTGGGCTTCCGCGTGGTCGGCGGCGCGGGGCCCGCTAAGAAGTAGCGCTCAGTCGGGTGTGCAGAGGTCAGGGTGTATCCGGCGAAGCTCTTCTACACCCACGAGGAGACGGACTTCGCGTGGAGGCCGCCTCACGCGGGATGGGAGATCGACTACCGCCCGTACCTGGTGCTGCGCCACCCGCGTACGGAGACCTCGCAGCAAGCCGTCTACTACCGCAACTCAGGCCGTCACGGGGCTGGCTGACTAAGCGCCACCCGTCGGCCGTCCTCGTGCCGACCGAAGGCCGCGCCGGCGTACTCCTCGCCGACGGTTCGGTTCCGAAGCCGGTGTACTTGGACTCGAACTCCGGCGGGGGCGGCTGCGAGGTCTGCCACTGGAGCGTCTACGACGGCGCCGGCCCCTGCACCACCGCGCCGAAGACGGACGCGCTGCACGCCGAGTGCTCCTGCGGCCTCCGATTGTGGGTGCGGGAGCGATGTGGTGACTGTGAGTCAAATTCCTAGCAGTGTGACCTGCGCGTTGTCGATGAACAGGTGCAGTCCCCCATCCTCCGGGCACCTCAAACCCGCCGAGAGACCCCGCACCAGGCCGTCCTCGGAGAGTGTCAACGCCACGGCCGCCTGAAACACCATGTGGCCCGCGGGGCACCTGGAGAACTCAGCCGGCCCGTCGGGCGGGAACCTGCTGTCGGGAAATGTGAGCCTCCACCAGGACGCACCGGCCCCCGGGAACATGCGGTCATGGACATCCCCGTCCAGCACCCCGATCGGGATGAGACAGCCCACGCAGTAGCACTCCCCCGCCCACACCTGGAACTCCGCCCACTCGAACCCCTCCGAGCCACACAACCCGCACTCGATGGAAGTTCTCACGACCCGCCCGCCCGGCAACCCTCGCGCAGCCCGCTCCACCAACTCCAACAGCTCCCCACGCCCCGTGTCCGCCCTGCCCACCGGCCCCGCATCCCATACGCCACCACGCTCCATGACCTGCATCCTCGCACCCGGACCAGAAAGCGCCGCACCCCGGGAAAACTCCTCCCCCACTCCACCAGGCACCTCGGCCGCCCGTTGAGGCGAAGGTCTCTTCACCGTGCTCAGGGCGCGAAACACCAGCAGTACAAGCCTCGCCCCGAAGTGACCGCCTCCCGAGCCAGCCGGTCCGCGATGTCCCCCAGGCATCGAGTGTCCGCGCCGTCGCGCCGCCATGGCCGCGGAAGCGCCGGCAGCATCAGGCGGGACCTCTCACTGGCTGGGCAACGAGGCCGCCAACGCTGGCCCGTCGTCGGCCAGGTACCAGTGGCACCTCTGACAATGCGACCGGCGTCAGTGACGCTGAGCAACGCGACTAGAACGGGCTTGGCCTGATCCGCTGGGGTCGCTCGCCATCAGGCGGGCGGCATCGAGCGGGCGCACGGTCCCAAGTCCTCTGACGAGAAGGCTGCCGCCGCACCGAGTCCGCAGCAGAAGAGGGCTGAGCCCGCGAAGGCGCGTCACCTCGAAGGGCAAGTCGCTTCAGTCGCCGACGAAGGCCGAGCTGTACAAAGAAGACGCGGCCGCGCACCTCCCCAGGCCGGTCCGCCATGACCCACGATCAGCTCGTAGAGGCGCTCGCAGCCGGGGCATGCGGGCGGTGGCGAACCTGATCGATCCGGGACGCCCCCTCACGACGGGAGACTGCCCAAATAGCGCAAACCTCGTAGATCGGTACTCTGGGTAGCCCAGTTTCTGACCAGTCACGAACGCAGCGATGAGTTTTCCCGGCCCGGCCGGTCTCACCATCGTTGTCGACAACGCAGGAGGAGCACATGGCCCAGCTGCTGAGAGTCCAGAACTTCAACGTCTCGAGTGACGGGATCGGTGCCGGTGAGGACCAGACCCTCGAGAGGCCATTCGGTCATGTCGACCCCGAGAGGCTGTTCTCCTGGGCCGGCGCAACCGCGAGCTGGCCCATGCGCACCGACCCCGGGGGGAGCCGGGGCCTCGACGACTACCTCACGCGGGACTACGCCCGCAACATCGGCGCCGAGATCATGGGCCGCAACAAGTTCGGGCCCCAGCGCGGGCCCTGGCTCAACCATGAGTGGCAGGGCTGGTGGGGTGACGAGCCCCCGTTCCACACCCCGGTATTCGTCCTGACCCACCACAAGCGTCCTTCGTTCACGCTCTCCGACACCACGTTCCACTTCGTCGACGGCGACCCGGCTGCCGTCCTCGAACTGGCACGGGAGGCGGCGCAGGGCAAGGACGTCCGGCTCGGCGGCGGGGCCACCACCATCCGGGAGTTCCTTGACGCCGACCTCGTCGACACCATGCACGTGGCGGTCTCACCGGTGAAGCTCGGGTCCGGAGTACGGCTCTGGGAGTCCCCCGATGAGCTGCTCGACCGGTTCCACCTCGATGTCGTGCCCAGCCCGAGCGGTGTGACGCACCACCTGTTCTGGCGAAAATGACCGGCACCACGCAGCCGCCGCCGGCTTCGAGGTGCCCCACCGACCGCTCACCACTGATCTCGTCAGGGTGGCCCGGAAACTACCCAACCGGGCGGCATGGGGACGCCGGGTCGGATCACCCCCGCCTCGGCAGGGAGCTCCGGAACCGGGCCGTCCGCCGACGGCAGAAGTCTCGGCTCTGCCGCGGCGCAGCCGATGCCTATCCCCCGTACTGGGCTACCTCTACAGCTTTGATGGCGCTCTTTGAAGTCGGCTGTGGCGTGCATTTCGTGACAGTCACAGAGCAGCGGCCGGTCCGGCACCGGCTCCGGCGTTCTGTGCCTGCGTACGGACGTGCCCTGAGGAAGGGCGCATGGAAATGTGGTCCAGGTCCGCTCGGGTCAAAAGTGCGACGAGGGAATGGCCCCTACGGATCTCCCACCGGTCCCCATGTACTGGTGGAGACCAGTGCTTGCTCAGCGACCAGCAGAGCGTCTACCAGGTGGGCAGCACAACCGACCGGCGCGTCCTGGCGGTCGACTGTTCGGACCCGGTAGGTGTCCTGGCCGTGCGGATCATCGAGTACCTGGACGTCGGACCGTGAAATGGAGAGGACCAGGCGGTTCCCATGAAGCACCTCGACACGGTCGGCGACGTTCTTGCGGATCCAGAAGCAGGCTATGCCGCCGGCCTGAGTGAGAACGTCCACCCCGGTCACGTCGAGAAGAGTGGGTGGTCCTCCGACCGCGTCACATCGCGCCGGAGCCGGTACAGGTGTCGATCGGAATCTATGCATCCCCCTTGTGAGCCCGCCTGACCGTACCCCCTGCGAAGCCGTCACGAAATATGGGCCACAGCCTTGAAGGGCTGTGGCCCATATTTCGTGACGATCACTGGCTGCGTAGGTGCGAGCGGAGAGCGGTGTCGGTGATTCCGCTGTGTCCCTGTCCGTGTGGCTCCGGTCTGGCAGAACATGCCGGGGTGGCGCCCGAGGCTGTCGGACCGGGCTTGTCGGTCCGACAGCAGCCGATGTCAGGCCAGTGCGGCTCCGCCGTCGAGGGTGAGCACCGTGCCGGTCGCGTAGCCGTTGCTCAGGAGGTAGAGGTAGGCAGCCGCAGCCTCCTCGGGGCTGCCGACGCGCTGCACGGGAAGGCCGCTGCCTTGCGCTTGGAGGAAGGCCTCCGGCTCGGGCACGCTGCTGTCCCAAAGCTCGGTGCGGATCGCGCCGAGGCGGACCGCGTTGACCCGCAGTGGGGCGAGTTCCAGGGCCAGGGCTCGTGTCAGACCCTCGACGGCTGCTGTGATGCTTGCGCCGAGCGAGGCTCCGGGGGCGGGCCGGGTGGCGAAGGCGCCGGAGGTGAAGGTGATCGAGCCGCCGGGACGGAGCTTCGGCGTCGCGTACTTCGCGGCGAGCAGGGCACCCCAGAAGCGGCGCTCGAAGAACGCTCGGGACTCCTCGGCCGTGAGGTCGGCGAGCGGCTTCAGCAGCAGGGACTCGCCCGCCGTGTAGACGAGGTGGTCGAACTCGCGGATCCGGTCGAAGAAGGCGGCGAGCGCGGCTTCGTCGGCGACGTCCAGCAAGATGCCTTCGGCCGGGCCACCGAGCTTCTTCACCGCCAGGTCGACCCGGTCCTGGCTGCTGGAGGCGACGACCACGTTCGAGCCCTGATTCGCTGCGGCCTGCGCAACGGCGAATCCGATGCCGGAGGTGCCACCTATGACGACGACACGCTGGGTGTCTGCTGTGTTGTTCATAGCGAGGAAGCTACGTGTCACGACCGAGACAACGAATGGCCTGAAGTCTCGATTCTTTGTCTGATCGTCTCGATCTCAGCACGCTAGGGTGAGCGTATGGACATACTCAGTGACACGCTTGCGGCCCTGCGCACCGGGCGTCCGTCTGTTGTCCGTACCGACGCGCAGGCGCCGTGGGGTGTGCGCTTCCAGCCCATCGCGGGAGCCGGATTTCACGTCGTCGTCGAAGGACACTGCTTTCTCCTGCCGGTCGGCGGCGACCCGATAGCTCTGGGCCCCGGCGACGTCGTGTTCCTGCGGCGCGGCACCGATCACGCCATCTGTGACGCGGTCACCAGCGAGCTGGTCGCCTTCGAACCCGACCGCGTGGACACCTCCTCGCCGATCGGGAGTTTCACCGTCGAGGGCGACGGCGCTCGCAGCGTGCTCGTATGCGGGGCCTACCACCTCGACATCGACCGGCCGCATCCGCTGCTCGGCGACCTCCCGGAGGTCATCCACCTCCCGGCCAGCCCCGGTCGCCATCCGGCGCTGCGCTCGGCGGTCGACCAGCTCTGCGCCGAGGTCCACCAGCCTCAGCCGGGCTCGGACTCAGTGGTCACGACGCTCGTCGATCTGCTGCTTCTCTATATTCTGCGGTCCTGGTACGCCGAGTTGCCCAGGGAGCAGACGCAGGGCTGGGCCTCGGCACTGAACGACCCGTTGATCGCGCCGGCGCTGAAAGCGATCCACGACGACCCGGCGCATCCGTGGACCGTCGAATCGCTGGGGAGCCGGGCCGGGCTGTCGCGCGCCACGTTCGCGCGGCGATTCACCACGGTGGTCGGCGAGCCGCCGCTCAGCTACCTGACGACGTGGCGGATGGCCATCGCGGCGCGGATGCTGCGCGAGACGGTCGACTCGCTGAGCGCCGTGGCCGAGAACACTGGCTACACCTCGGAATTCGCGTTCGCGAAGGCCTTCAAGCGGCACTTCAGCGTCCCGCCCGGGGCATATCGGCGGGAGCGGCGGACGGCGTCGGCTTCGCTGTCGGTGCCCGTTTGATTCTCTTGTGCGGGAGTCTGGGTTCTTGATCGTTCGTCAGCGGTTGACTTCGAGGTCGGTCAGGACGAGCAGGGCGCGCAGGCGGGCGTTGGCGCGGGCGGATTCGGTGCGGAGCTTGGTGAGGGTCCGCCAGGCTTCCAGGTTCGCAAAGGCGTGTTCGACCGGGGCGCGGGCGGCGGCCCGAGCACCCCGACCCGGCCCGTCACCCGCCCTTGCCCACTGAGCCGAGCGAGCGACCACCACCAGCGGTCTCGTCAACGAACCCGTACACCACGTCCGTGGACGCAGCCGCGCCCGGGACCGCCCAGGGTCAGAGACGGTAGTGCGTTCCCGGGCAGCTCGGAGGTGTTGGGACGGGAAACGTGCGGGGTTGCTACCTCTGCCCGGTCGTGGCCTGGCAGGTCAGGTCCTTGGCGGGGAGCCTGCCCGTGGTCAGGTAGAACGTTGCGGCCTTGTCCGCGCAGGGATTGCCGTCGGGCGCGTAGAGGACGCCGTGTCCTTCGCCGCCGGCGACGGTGAGCATCCGGGAGCCGCGCAGGGCCCGGTGCATGGCCCGGCCGGCGAAGAGGGGCGTCTGGGAGTCCCACTCGTTCTGCGTGATCAGCGCACCGACCGTGTTGTCGATCCTGGTCTGCGGCTCGCTGCCCTGCTGCCAGAAGGCACAGGGTGTGATGGTGGCCGCGAAGTCGCCGTACAGCGGATACCGGGCTGTGTCGCGGATCGCCTCGCGGCGGTACTCCTCAGGGTCGTGCGACCAGGTGCGGGTGTCGGCGCACATGAAGGACCAGGCGATGGAGACGTAGTTGTCGTCGGGCTCCTGGACCTGACCGGGTGTGCCGGAAGGAGCCGGGTTCTTGCCCTTGGCCGCCTTCTTCAGCCCGGCGATCCGTTCGGCGGCCTTCTGGACGTGGAAGAACGTGCGGTTGTCGGCACGGATGCCGTCGCCGGTGAGGGTCTGTCCCTCGAAGGAGATGGGCTTGTGGTTCGCCCGCTCGATCAGGTCCCAGTAGGTCTTGCGGACCTCGGCCGGAGTGTCGCCCAGTCCGTAGGTCGTGTGCCGATTGGCGGTCCATGAGGTCCAGCGCGTGAAAGCCTGCTCGGCCGCCTTCGCCATGTCCTGGAACATCTCCCGGTAGATCCGGGTCGGGTCGGTTGCGCTGTCCAGTACGATCCGGTCGGCCCGCTGGGGGAACAGTTGCATGTAGACAGCGCCGAGGTAGGTGCCGTAGGAGATCCCCAGATAGGAGATCGTCTTCTCACCCAGCGCGGCGCGGATGACGTCCATGTCACGGGCGCTGTTGCGGGTGGTGAGGTGCGGCAGCATGTCACCGGCCCTGGCCCGGCACTTCCCCGCGACGGTACGGACCCGCTCCGCGTCCTTGGCGAAGGTCTCCGCCTTGTAGGGCTGGTCGGCCTGTTCCTCGGCGGTCAGCCCGCAGCTGACAGGAGAGCTCTGCCCGGCGCCCCTCAGGTCGAAGCCGACGAGGTCGTACTGCCGCTTCACTTCCGCGGGGAACTTCATGAGCGGGTCGGCAGGCAGCTGCAGTCCCGGTGCGCCGGGGCCGCCCGGGTTGAGCAGCAGAACGCCGTGACGTGCCTTCGCGCTGCCCGCCTTCAGCCGGGATATCGCGAGGCCGATCGTCTTGCCGCCGGGGTCGCTGTAGTCCAGCGGCACCTTGAGCGTCGCGCACTGGAAGGTGGCGGGGCCCTTCGCGTCGCAGCGTTTCCACTGGAGCTTCTGCTGCGTGTACTGCCGCAGGGGGTCCTTGGCAGTGGAGGCGTCGGATGCCGTGGACGCGGCGAAGGCCGTTGCGGGCGTCAGCGCCGAAAGGGCGGCCGCCGCGAGGCCGGCGGCGAGTAGGGGGGCCTTGCGGGTGTTTCTGCTTCGCACGATGATGCTCGTCCTTGTCGAGGAGAGTGGGCAGCCGGTTCACCGGTGAGGGGAACGGGAAAGCCGTTCAGTTCAGGTGCTCGCGGACGCATTGCGTGTACTGGTGGAAGCTGTCGGGCTGGTAGCACTCCTGCGTCTTGTTCGCGTACCAGACCATGAAGACGGCGACCATCCCGGACACCACGATCGCGAGGGACGACGTCACCACGGCGGTGACGGCCTTGCCCTGGCCCACACCGGTCCGCTTGGCCGTCATCAGCGCGGCGATGCCCAGGATCAGGCCCATCACGGCGAGCGGGCCGCCAATGAAGACGACCGAGGTGCACAGGCCGATGATGCCCAGTGTCATGGCGGCCGTGGCCAGGCTGTTCTTCGGTGCTGTCAGGCCCGGTGCCCTTCCGTTCGGTGCCGTCTGACTCCCTTCGGCCTGCTCCTGAGCGGACACCGTGTGGTTCAGCGGCGTCTTGTTCCCCTGAGGGTTCATCAGCCCGTCCTTCCGTCCCGTCAACTGGTGAGACCCCGATTCTGGTTTCGGGGGGCCCACGGACACATCACGGGAAGGCGGGAGAGTTCGCTCCCCCGATCGGGGGAGGCCGCCGGTGAGCCGTCCGGTCATACTTACCTGGCCATGTTCAGAGGAATCCGGCCGCTGCTGCGCGGCTCCACGTATTCGGGTGCGCTATTCGCCTATTGCGGCGCGTTGGCGAGCCTGCCCCTGCTGCCTTTCGCCGCACTACCGGCGGTGGCGTGGCCATCCGCTTCCTTGGGAGTGCAGTTCGTTCTGACCGTGCTGGTCTGGTCCGTACTGATCGGCGTGATCGGGCTGGCCCGTACGACGCGGCGGGTGCTGATCGCTTGCGCCCGGCGGATGCTTGCGGTTCCGTTGCCGGATCCCGTGGGCGAGCGTCGGCGTGCGCGTCCGCCCGGTGACGGGGCGGCTCCTTCCACGGCATCGGGCGCCGATCGCCTGCGGACCCCGCTCTGGCTGCTGTCGCATGTGGTGCTGGGGTGGGCGGGGGCGCAGCTGAGCATCCTGCTGTTCGTCGCGGGCCTGCTCCTTCCCGGCGGTTGGGCCGGCGCCGAGGCCGGGGTGAGTGTGAACGGCTGGTCGCTGCGGGCGGAGAGCGGCTGGCAGAGCTGGGCAGCGGCGCTCTGCTGCCTGCTGCTGGCGGCGGCTCTGTGCCTGGCGGTGACGTACGCCTTGCGGTGGCTGGCGCCCCGGCTGCTGGGTCCGTCGCCGGCCGAGCGGCTCGCGCTGGCGGCCGAGCGGGAGCGGGCTCTGGCCGAACGCAACCGGCTGGCCCACGAGTTGCACGACTCGATCGGGCACACCCTGACGGCCGCCACGATCCAGGCAGCGGTGGCGGGCGAGATGCTCTGTGCCGACCCGATGGCGGCGCGGGCCGCCCTGCGCAGCATCGAGGAGTCGACCCGGGCCGCACTTGAGGACCTGGACTATGTGCTGGGCATGCTGCGCGAGGAGAAGGCGGGGACGGCGCCGGCCCGGACCCTGGCCGACCTGCCCGAGCTGCTCGACCGGCTGCGGCACGCGGGCGCGGTGGTGGAGCCGGAGCTGTCGGGCGACCATGCGAAGGTGCAGGGGACGCTCTCCCGGGCGGCGTACCGGATCCTGCAGGAAGGGCTGACGAACGCGCTGCGGCACGGAGCGGGCGGTCCGATCCGGGTCAAGGTGGCGACCGCGCCGGACTCGTTGGAACTCGGCGTGGTCAACCGGACCGGAGCCGGGAGCGGAATGAGCCCGGGTGCCTTCCCGACGTCCGGCCACGGCCTGCCCGGCCTCTTGGAGCGCGTGCGGCTACTGCACGGCGAAATCGAGGCAGGTCCGGACGGACCGGATCACTGGCGGCTCGCGGTCCGGCTACCGGTACGCTTGCCCGCATGATCGGCTCACAAGCGAGCGCAGCGGTCGCGACCGGCCCCGACGCGAGCGCAGCCGTCACAGCTGACACCGCCGCCGCCTCCAGCTGCACCACCCTCCTGATCGCGGACGACGACGAGGTGACCCGCAGCGGTCTGCGCACGCTGCTCGGAATGCAGCCCGGGATCGTCGTCGTCGGGGAGGCCGTCGACGGCATCGAAGCAGTCGAGCGGGTGCGGCAGTTGCGGCCGGACGTGGTCCTGATGGACGTACGGATGCCGCGCCGCAACGGCATAGAGGCCACCCGGCAGCTCCTCGCCGAGCCAGCCGACCCGCCGAAGGTCGTGGTGATCACCACCTTCGAGAACGACGACTACGTCACCGCCGCACTCAGCGCCGGGGCCAGCGGCTTCGTGCTCAAGCGGCTCCCCGTCCCCAAGATCGCGGAGGCGGTGCGGGTGGTCGCGGCGGGCGAGGCGATCCTCTTCCCGGCGGCCCTGCGCCAGATGGTCACCGCCCGCCCGCTGAGATCCGCCGAAGCGCTGCCGCGGGCGGCGCTGACGAGCCGGGAGGAGGAGGTGCTGCGCCTGATGGCCACCGGCCGGTCCAACCCGGACATCGCGGAGTCGTGCAGGGTGAGCCTGGAGACGGTGAAGACGCACGTCGGGAACGTGCTGACCAAACTCGGCGCGCAGAACCGGACCCACGCGGTGGTGATCGCGTACGAAACCGGCCTGGTCGTGCCCGGGGTCACGGGCTGACGCAACACCAGGTGGTCTGACCCGGCCTGCCCGGGTCTGCTGCCTTCCTGGCCACTCTGGGAGACCGGCATTCCGAGCCGCAGGGAAACGGGGGCCGCCAACCACATCACCAACTGTGTGGCCGCCAGCGGTCGATCGCTTGGACGGTCGGCTCGTGCGGGTCGACGCGCTTGCCGGAAGCAAGATTCTTCAGAGCAGGCCCAGCGCCATGACGAGGACGCCGACCAGCCCTAGGCCCACCAAGAACAGGAGGGTCAGCACCGTGCGCGCGGTGCCCCGGCCCGCTTCGACGAGGAGCACGGCTGGAGTGCGGCGGTGGCCGGTCTGGTCGACGGTGGTCAGAGCTGGGGACGGTCGCCATGGCGCGCTAGGGCGGATGCAGTGATCATGAGTGGCGACCCTACGCCTGACTTGCCAACTTCCCACTTCCTGCCCGAAATCGGGCAGGAATGCTCTTGTAGCCTCTACAGAATGGCGTACATCATAGGAACGGTCGAGCGCATATGGCGGTATCCGATCAAGTCGACGGGAGGCGAACAACTGGAGCAAGCAGACGTGGACCCCCGCGGTCTCGTCGGAGACCGCCTGTTCGCGGTGCGCGACAGCGAGGGCAAGTTCGGCTCGGGGAAGAACACCCGAAGATTCCGCCGGATGCCCGGCCTCCTGCAGTTGCGCTCCCGCTACCCGGACGGGACGGAGCAGCCCGAACTGCTGGATGCGCACGGCGCGACCGTTGCGGATCCGACTACCTACCTTCGCCGATACCTTGGCCGACACGACGTCGAACTGGCCCGCGAGCAAGCGATCTCCCACTTCGACCAACTCCCTCTCAGCATCCTGACCACAGCCACCCTCGACTGGGTGCGCGCAGCCGTTCCCAGTGTTCCGGTCGACGAGAGGCGCTTCCGGCCGAACCTCCTGGTACGGACCCCACCGGGTACCCGTCCATTCGTCGAAGACGAGTGGTTCGGATGCAAGGCGTGGATCGGGGCTGCCCTGTGCGTGGAGTTCGTGCGCTCCAGCGAGCGGTGTGTCATGACCAACGAGGCCCAGCAGGATCTGCCTCATTCCCCGCTGGTACTGCGAGCCATCGCAAAGGCCCATCACGCCCGGCTGGACGCCCTGGCCACAGTGGTGACACCCGGCCCGGTGAGTTCCGGGGACGCTGTCGCCCTCATATGACGAGGGCTGGGGCCGAGGCGCGGAACGCCGAGCCGGGCTTGGCGCTGGCTCAACGACCTCGCGGAGCCCTAGGCCCTGTCCGGGCGATCTTCGCGGGCCCGCGCCGCCTGGCACGGCGCCTCGCCGCGTTGTCGGACCGCGCGAGTACGGCCGAGTACGAGC
>NZ_JBEZMA010000022.1:0-117118 GCF_040652415.1 Streptomyces sp. NPDC048255 | reverse complement strand
CCGTGGATTGCAAGGCGGAGGAGGGAGTCGACGCGGAGCGTCGGCGACCGACGACAACGCGGCAAGCCGCGGTGCCAGCCGACCCGGGCCCGGCCATGATCCACCGGACACCCCCTAGCGGCTGTCGTCGGAGTCCCGGCCGGCCGGCGGGCGGTGGTGGGGCGGGTAGGCGGCGGTGGCCGGGGAGGTCGGCCGGCGCCACTTCGACAGGACGCGGATGACCGTGGCCGGGGTGAGCAGGGCGCTCGGCGGGGCGGCCAGGGACAGCACCCCGAAGAACCGGCCGGAGACGGCGGGGTCGGTATTGGCGCCCACCATCACCCGTGACATGTAGCGCTGGAGGATCCGGGTGGCCCGGTCCGGCGGCGGGCCCTCGGTCCCCGGGTACCGCATGTCCTCGCTGGTGGCGATCTGCCAGGCCGTCTGGGCGGCGGCCACCGTCCGGCGCTGGATCCGGCGGGCGGCGGCCGGGACGCTCCCCGTGTCCAGGCCGCGGATCTCCTTGCGCAGGGCGTCCGCCTCCAGTGCGGCCACCGTCATCCCGTGCCCGTACACCGGGTTCAGCCGGCAGGCCGCGTCGCCGAGGACCACGAACCCCGCGGGCCAGCGGTCCAGGCGCTCGTAGTGCAGCCATTCGTTCGCGGTGGCGCGGAAACCGGTGGCCGCGGAGAGCGGTTTCGCCTCGCGCAAGGCGTCGTAGAGCGCCGGGCTGCGCAGGCTGCGGGTGAAGCCGAGGAACCCCTCGTCGTCGGTGGGCGGGGCGTGCTCGCCGTTGCCGATGAGCGTCACCAGCCACCGGGCGCGGTCCAGCGGTACGAGCACCGCGCCGCGCGGGCTGTCGGGGCGGCCCTGGACGTACACCCCCTGCCAGCGCCGGGCGGGATCGGGCGGTATCTCGAAGTAGCGGCTGGAATACCCCAGGCCGGAGTCGTACCGGGTGACCTCCGGCGCCGGGACGCCGAGGGCGGCGAGCCAGGCCGGGGCCTTGGAGGTGCGTCCCGTCGCGTCGACCACGAACCGTGCCGCGAGCGGCTCGCCGTGGCGGAACTCCACCCCGGTCACCGAGCGCCCGTCCGGCGCGCCGACGAGCCCGGTGACGGTGCTGCCGGTCCGCAGCCGGATCCGCTCGTGCCGCAGGACCTCCCTGCGGACCGTCCAGTCGATCAGCTCCCGGTCGGCCAGCAGGACTTCGGTGCCGGGCACCGGACGGAACCAGTCCGCCGGGCTCAGCCAGAGGAAGTCCCCCGGGGACTCCAGCAGGGCGGCCCCCGCGCCCAGCAGTCTGTCGGTGACCCCGGGCAGCAGCTCCTCGATCAGCTCCAGCCCCCGCGACCAGAGCACGTGCACGTGCCGTGACTGCGGGACCCCCGGCCGGAAGGCCGGGCCGTCCTCCGGCAGTTCGTCCCGCTCGACCAGGGTCACCCGCGCGAACCGGTCCGCGAGCACCCGCGCCGCCAGCAGCCCGGCCAGGCCCGCCCCGAGGACCACCGCGTGGTCGTGGGCTTGTGGGTGGTTGTCCGTATCGTCGTCGTCCATCCCCCGAGTGTCCGGCCCGCCGGTCCGCGCGGGTCAGGTCCCGGCCGGGGCGGACGGAGGCACCCCGGGGGCGGACGGGCTCACACGGGGCGCCCGGCCGGGGCGGTGGCCGCGGGCGTCAGGGGCAGAGCACCGTCGGGACGGCCTTCAGGATGCGTACGAGACTCCTGTGAACTTCTCCGAGGCCGTCCAGAGCAGCTCGCCCGAGGTGTCGTCGAGGGTCCGCTTCGCCCGCCAGGACCGCACCGGCGCTCCGCGCCAGCCGAACCGCGGACCGATGAACGCGTCCGGCCGGACCCCGGGCGCGGTGGCCGCGTAGAGGGTGGGCAGCGCGCCCCTGGCGGCGGGCTGCGCGACGACCGCGTTGCCGAAGGCCGCCACGCGCGAGTTGAGGGTGGGGCCCTCCAGCGTGGCCGCGCCGGCGTGCAGGTTGCTGGAGGCGTAGCCCGGGTGGGCCGCGGCGGCGGTGATCGTGGAGCCCGCGGCGCTGAGGCGCCGGGACAGCTCGTGGGTGAAGAGCAGGTTGGCGGTCTTGGAGCGGCCGTAGGCGACCCAGCGGCGGTAGCCCTGCTCGCCGCCCGCGTCGAGGGCCGCCAGGGCGGTGCGGTCGATGTCGCCGAGCACGTGGAATCCGCTGGAGACGTTCACGATCCGGGCACCGGAGGCCGCCGCCCGCAGCCTCGGCAGCAGCAGACCGGTCAGGGCGAAGTGTCCGAGGTGGTTGACGCCGAACTGGGTCTCGAACCCGTCGGCGGTGCGCCCGTACGGCAGCGCCATCACACCCGCGTTGTTGACCAGCAGGTCCAGCGTGTCGCGGCGCTGCCCGTAGGCCTTGGCGAACTCCCGTACGGAGGCCAGGTCGGCGAGGTCGAGAGCGGCGAACTCCACCTGGGCGCCGGTCACTTCGGTGCGCAGCCGCACCTCCGCGGCCTTCCCGCGCGCGGCGCTGCGGCAGGCCAGCACCACGAAGGCGCCGCGCCGGGCGAGCTCCCGGGCGGTCACGTAGCCGATCCCGCTGTTGGCCCCGGTCACGACGGCGGTGCGGCCGCTCTGGTCGGGGATGTTCGTGGCGTTCCAGCCGGGCATGGCAGCTCCCTCGCGACACTGTGGGTCCCCGAGGGTAGACCGGTCCCGTACCGGGGGCGGGGGCGGGTACCGGGTTGACGGCCAGTAGGCTGCGAGTCCGTCTTCCCTCTTCTGCTTCCGCTTCACGCCGCTTTCGTTCCCCTTCCCCTTCCGCTTCCGTTCCCCGAGGTACCGCGCAGTGAGCTCCGCACCGCCCCCCGTACCCGTGACGGTCGTCGGCCTCGGCGCCGACGGCTGGGCCGGGCTCACCGCCGTCGCGCGGTCCGCGCTGGCCTCCGCCGAGGTGCTGATCGGCGGGCCGCGCCAGCTGGACCTGCTGCCGCCCGCCGAGTGCGGGGGCGAGCGGGTGGCCTGGCCGAGCCCGCTGCGGCCGGCCGTACCCAAGCTGACCGCCGAGCACGCCGGCCGCCGGATCGCCGTGCTGGCCAGCGGCGACCCCATGTTCTACGGGATCGGCCGCGCCCTCGCCGAGGAGCTGGGGCCCGAAGCCCTGCGGGTCCACCCGCACCCCTCCTCGGTGTCGTACGCCTGCGCCCGCCTGGGCTGGCCGGTGGAGGACACCGAGGTGGTCACCGTGGTCGGCCGCCCGGTGGCCCGGCTGGCGGCCGCGCTGTACGAGGGGCGGCGGGTGCTGGTGCTGAGCGCGGGCGCGGGCTCCCCGGGCGAGATCGCCGCCCTGCTGCGGGAGCGGGGCTTCGGCCCGAGCCGGATGCGGGTGCTGGAGCAGCTCGGCTCCGAGCGCGAGGACGCGTACGAGGGCCGGGCGGACGGCTGGGACCACGTGCCCGGCGACCCCCTGAACGTGGTGGCCGTGGACTGCCGCCGGGACCCGCAGGCGCGCGCGCCCCGCCTCGGCGCGACCCCGGGTCTGCCGGACACCGCCTACGAGCACGACGGGCAGCTCACCAAGCGCCGCGTCCGGGCCGCGACCCTGTGCGCGCTGGCCCCCGCGCCCGGTGAGCTGCTGTGGGACATCGGCGGCGGTTCCGGTTCCATCGGCATCGAGTGGATGCGCACGCACCCCTCCTGCCGGGCGGTGGCCGTGGAGCGGGTACCGGAACGGGCCGCGCGGATCACCCGTAACGCGGCGGCGCTCGGGGTGCCCGGCCTGCGCGTGGTGACCGGCGCCGCGCCGGACGCGCTCACCGGACTGCCCGCCCCCGACGCGGTGTTCATCGGCGGCGGGCTGACCGCGCCGGGCCTGCTGGACGCGGCCTGGGCCGCGCTGGCCCCCGGCGGCCGGCTGGTGGTCAACACCGTCACCCTGGAGTCGGAGGCGGTCCTCACCGACCGCTACCGGCGCCACGGCGGCGAACTGGTGAAACTGTCCGTCGCGCACGCCGTGCCGGTCGGGGGCTTCACGGGCTGGCGGCAGGCCATGCCGGTCACCCAGTGGTCAGTGACGAAGGAGAAAAATCAGACATGACCGTGTACTTCATCGGTGCGGGCCCCGGCGCTGCCGACCTGATCACGGTGCGCGGTGCCCGGACCCTGGCCGCGGCCCCGGTCTGCCTGTACGCGGGCAGCCTCGTCCCGCGCGAACTGCTCGCCGAGTGCCCGCCGGACGCGCGTCTGGTCGACACCTCGCAGCTGAACCTGGACGAGATCGTCGCCGAGTGCGTACGGGCCCACGCGGCGGGCCAGGACGTCGCCCGGCTGCACTCCGGCGACCCGTCGATCTTCAGCGCGGTCGCGGAGCAGATGCGCCGGCTCGACGCGGCCGGCATCCCCTACGAGGTCGTCCCCGGCGTGCCTGCCTTCGCCGCGGCCGCCGCCGCGCTGAAGCGGGAGCTGACGGTGCCGACGGTCGGCCAGACGGTGATCCTGACCCGGATCGCCCAGCAGGCCACCCCGATGCCGCCCGGCGAGGACCTGGCCACCCTGGGCCGCAGCGGCGCGCTGCTGGTGCTGCACCTGGCCACCCGCTACGTGGACCGGGTCGTGGACGAGCTGCTGCCGCACTACGGGGCCGAGTGCCCGGTGGCGGTGGTGGCGATGGCCAGCCGCCCCGACGAGCTGGTCCTGCGCGGCACCCTGGCCGACATCGCCGCCCAGGTGAAGGCCGCGGGCCTGGTCCGCACGGCCGTCATCCTGGTCGGCCGCACCTTGGGGGCCGAGCAGTTCCGCGACAGCCACCTGTACTCCCCCGAGCGCGACCGGCATGCCTGCTGAGCGGAGCCCCGGCCGCGGGCCGGCCCGGCACGTCCTGATCCTCGGCGGCACCACGGAGGCCCGCCGCCTCGCGGAGGCGCTGGAGCACCATCCCTCGTGCCAGGTGACGACCTCGCTCGCGGGGCGGGTCGCCGCACCCCTCCTCCCGCCGGGCGGCACCCGCGTCGGCGGCTTCGGCGGCGTCGCCGGACTCGCGGGCTGGATCGTCGGGTCCGGGGTCACGCACGTGGTCGACGCCACCCACCCCTTCGCGGAGCGGATCAGCTTCAACGCCGCCGAGGCCGAGGCTCTCACCGGCGTCCCCACGCTGGCGCTGCGCCGCCCCGGCTGGACCCCGGGCCCCGGCGACGACTGGCGGTTCGCCGGGTCCCTCGAAGAGGCGGCCGCGGCGCTGCCCGGGCTCGGCGGCCGGGCCTTCCTGACCACCGGGCGGATGGGCCTGCACACCTTCGCGCACCTGACCGACACCTGGTTCCTGGTGCGGTCGGTGGACCCGCCGGAGGGTCCCGTGCCGCCGCGCCTGGAAGTGCTGCTGGCCCGGGGCCCGTTCGCCCTGGCCGACGAGCGGGAGCTGCTCGCCCGCCACCGGATCGACGTGCTCGTCACCAAGGACAGCGGCGGCTCGGCCACCGCCCCGAAACTGGCGGCCGCCCGCGAGGCCCGCATCCCGGTCCTCGTGGTGCGCCGCCCGGCGGTACCCGCGGGCGTACCGGAGACCGACTCGGTCGAGGTCGTCCTGGACTGGCTCGGCACGGGCAGCTAGCGCTGTGACCGGGAAGGTTCGCCGGTTCTGCCCTCGGGAAAAGGCATTGCCCCATGGGGAGGGTTCACGTTGGGTGGGCGGCATGACCGAACTGCACACCGACCGTCTCGTCCTGCGTCCATGGCGCGATGCCGACCTCGAACCCTGGGCGGCGATGAACGCCGATCCCGAGGTGCGGCAGCACCTGGGCGACCTGCTCACCCGTGAGCAGAGCGAGGCCTCCATGGTGCGGTTCCGGGCCGCGTTCGACCGGCGGGGGTACGGCTGGTGGGCCGTCGAGGTCCGGGCGACGGGTGAGTTCATCGGCTTCGCGGGCATGGACGACGTGGACGACGGCATGCCGTTCACCGGGGTGGAGATCGGCTGGAGGCTCGCCCGGGCGGCCTGGGGACAGGGCTACGCCACCGAGGCGGCACGGGCGGTCCTGGAGCACGGCTTCGACGCGCTCGGGCTTCCCGAGGTCCTCGCCGTGACGACGGCCGGCAATCTCCGCTCCCAGGCGGTGATGCGGCGGATCGGGATGAGCCGGGACCCGGCCGGCGACTTCGACGACCCCGGCGCGCCCGAAGGACCGCTGCGTCCCAACGTGCTGTTCCGCCTGGCCCGTGCCGCGGCTGCGGGGGCCGGTGCGCCCGGATCCGGCTGAGGCGCCACCGGACGGGTAAGGCCCGGTGCGGTCCTCGCACCGGGCCTTCCCCGCGTACCGCTCCGCCTCACCCGGTCACGGGTAGCGGCGCGGCGTCCAGGTGAGCCTGGACCCGTCGGCCCGCTCGGTGACCTGGGTCTGCGAGGAGCCGACCAGCAGGATCGTGCGCATGTCCACCTCGGACGGCTCCAGCCCGGCGAGGGTGACGATCCGCACCGACTGCTCCGGGCCGCCCACGTCGCGGGCGACGACCACCGGGGTCTCGGGCGCGCGCAGCTCCAGCAGCAGCTCACGGGCCTGGGCCACCTGCCAGGTACGGCTGCGCGAGCCGGGGTTGTAGAGGGCGAGCACCAGGTCGGCGGCGGCGGCCGCGCGCAGCCGCTCCGCGATGACCTCCCACGGCTTGAGCCGGTCGGACAGCGAGATGGTGGCGTAGTCGTGGCCGAGGGGGGCGCCCGCCGCGGCGGCCGCCGCGTTGGCGGCCGTCACCCCCGGCAGGACCCGTACGGGCACGTCCTTGTACTCCGCCTGCCCCGCGACTTCCAGGACCGCCGTGGCCATGGCGAAGACCCCGGGGTCGCCACCGGAGACCACGGCCACCCGCTTGCCGCGCCGGGCGAGGTCGAGGGCGAACTCGGCCCGCTCCGACTCCACCTTGTTGTCGGAGCCGTGCCGGATCTGGCCCGGCTTCACGGGGACCCGGTCCAGGTACGTCGTGTAGCCGACGAGCACCTCGGCGTCGGCGAGCGCCCGCCGGGTCTGCGGGGTGAGCCACAGCGGCCCCGCCGGACCGGTGCCGACGACCACGACCTCGCCGGGGCCGGACGGCACCTGGCCCGGGTTGCCGATGCGGCTGGGGACGACCGCGACGGCGAAGTACGGCACGCTCTGCGGGTCGGTGTCGCCGAGCAGCCCGGTCCGCTCGCCCGCCATGGTGGCGCGCTCGACGTAGCGGGCCTCGGCGAGCCGGCCACTGCTGGCCATCGCACCGCGCACGGCGGGGAAGGTGCGGCCGAGCTTCATCACGACCGCCGAGTCGGTGGCGGCGAGACGGGCGGCGAGCTCCTCCTCGGGCAGGGTGCCGGGGAGGATGGTCAGCACCTCCTCGCCCTCCACGAGCGGGGTGCCGAGCCGGGCCGCGGCGGCGCTGACGGAGGTGACACCGGGGATGACCTCGGTCTCGTACCGGTCCGCGAGCCGCTTGTGCATGTGCATGTACGAGCTGTAGAAGAGCGGGTCGCCCTCCGCGAGGACGGCCACGGTCCGGCCGGCGTCCAGGTGCGCGGCCAGGCGGGCCGCGGCGGACTCGTAGAACTCCTCCATCGCGCCCTGGTAGCCGCCGGGGTGGTCGGTGGTCTCGGTGGTGACCGGGTAGACCAGCGGCTCCTCGATGTGGTCCGCGCGCAGGTGGCCCGCCGCGATCGAGCGGGCGATGGAACGGCCGTGGCGGGCGCTGTGGTAGGCGACGACATCGGCCTCGCCGATCACCTGGACGGCGCGCAGGGTCATCAGGTTCGGGTCGCCGGGCCCGAGGCCGACCCCGTACAGGCGCCCCTTGACGGTGTCGCTCATTCGGCCACGCTCGCGATGGCGTTGACGGCGGCGGCCGCGATGGCGCTGCCGCCGCGCCGGCCCCGCACGATCAGGTGGTCGAGGCCGGAGGGGTGCGCGGCGAGGGCGTCCTTGGACTCGGCGGCGCCGATGAAGCCGACGGGTACGCCGATGACGGCGGCCGGGCGCGGGGCGCCCTCCTCGATCATCTCCAGCAGCCGGAAGAGCGCGGTGGGCGCGTTGCCGACGGCGATCACGGAGCCCTCCAACAGGCCCCGGTCACGCCAGACTTCGAGCGCGGCGGCGCTGCGGGTGGTGCCCATCTTCGCGGCGAGTTCCGGCACGGCCGGGTCGGAGAGGGTGCAGATCACGTCGTTGTCCGCGGGCAGCCGCTTACGGGTGACCCCGCTCGCGACCATCTGCACGTCGCACAGGATCGGCGCGCCGGCCTCCAGGGCCGCGCGGGCCCGCAGCACCACCTCCGGGGTGTACCCCAGGTCCTTCGGGAGGTCGGTCATGCCACAGGCGTGAATCATGCGCACCGCGACCTGGGCGACCGAGGCGGGCAGCCTCGAAAGGTCCGCCTCGGCGCGGATCGTGGCAAAGGACTGGCGGTAGATCGCGGCGCCGTCCTTCTCGTACTCGAACACGGTGTACTCGCTCATTTCTTCACTGCGGCTTCGGACACTCGGGGTTGGTTGCGCGCGGCGGCGAGGGCCGCGGCGAGTTCGTGGGGTGCCACCGGGTCCGCGCCGAGCCGGTACCCGTCGGGCGTGGCCACCAGGTCCACCCAGGCCGTACCGCGGGGGTGCCCGCAGCGGCGTTCGCAGCCGGACCAGTGGACGGGCAGCGGCCCCCGCGCCCGCTCGGCGACGGCCCGCGCGTCGGCGCGTACGTCGGCGAGGGACTTGGCGCAGCCGGGCCGGCCCGTACAGGCGGTGACGGACTCCCAGGCACTGCCCGGCGCGGTGACGAGCCCGGCGGGGCGGGCGCCGGCCGGGGCGGTGACGAGGATGCTGCGCCACGGCGTGATCCGCAGCTCGCCGGGCAGCTCCCGCCACTGCTCGGTGCTGAGCCGGCCGAGCGGGACCAGGACGCAGAGCGCGTCCCCGTGCGCCCCGGGCGCGGGCGGGTCCGCGTACGGGCGGGGCGCGTCGGGGACGTACCGGGCGGGGATGCCCCGGCGGGCCAGGCGGGCGGTGAACTCCTGGCCGTCCAGAGCGTGTTCGGCGGGCAGTTCGGCGATCCGCCAGGCCCGGGTGCCGGCGGCGGCCGCGGCGTCGAGGAAGTGGTGGGCGGCCTCCAGCGCGGCCCGCGCGGCATCGGCGGCGGCCACCTCGGCGGCGTCCGGCGACGCGCCGAGCCGGATCAGCACCCGCCCGCCCGGCTGCGCGAGGAGGGTCACATCGGGGCCGAGGGCGGCCACGTCCCCGCGCCCGTCGTCCACGGCGAACAGGAACCGGCCGGAGAGCGCCGCAGCCTCGGGGTCGGCGCACAGCTCCCGGTCCAGGGCGCGTACCGGGGCGGGGTCCGCCAGCGGGCTGGCGACGATGTTCCGGATCCGCTCGTGCGAGGGCGCGGGCAGCAGCCCGACGGAGTCCAGCAGCTCGGCCAGCCCGGCGCCGCACCCCTCGCGGAGGCCGCGCAATTGCACGTTGCCGCGCGAGGTGAGCTCCAGGTGCCCGTCGCCGAACCGGTCGGCGGCGAGCCCGAGGGCGGCGGCCTGCCGGGCGGCGAGCAGCCCGCCGGGGATCCGGACCCGCGCGAGGAACCCGTCGTCGGCCGCGTGCAGGCGCAGCGCGCCCGGACAGGCGTCACCCCGGTCCCGTATGACGGGTTCGTCCCGCGATACGGCGGAGGGCGGCTTGGACATGGCCGCGAGCATACCCACGATTCCCACCCCACCCCCTGACCGGGCCGAAGCCCCGGACCATTCCGGCCCCGGACCATTCCAGCCCCGCCCCCTGACTGGGCCGAAGCCCCGGCCATTCCAGCCCCGCCGGCGTTTGAGGCGCAGGGTCCGGGGCAGAGCCCCGGGCAACGGCGCCGCACCCAAGCCCCGAATCCGCCCAGCCAGCGCAGCGCGACCGCAGAGCCCCGGCAACGGCGCCGCACCCAAGCCCCCAATCCGCCCAGCCAGCGCAGCGCGACCGCAGAGCCCCGGCAACGGCGCCGCACCCAAGCCCCCAATCCGCCCAGCCAGCGCAGCGCGACCGCAGAACCCCGGCAACGGCGCCGCACCCAAACGCAGACGCCCAAGCCAGCAAAGCGCCACGCCAAAGCACCGCACCAGACGGCAAAACCGCCCAAGCCAGCGCAGCGCGACCGCACGCGCCGCCCCACCACACAACCGCCCGAGCCGGCGCAGCGCCCCCGTACAGCCGGCCTGGGAAAACGCCACCTAAGATGACCTCCCGACGGGCCATTCGGCCCGTCATCGCCGAGGACGGCGACATGGGAGGAAGCCCGGTGCGATTCCGGCGCGGTCCCGCCACTGTGAACCTCGCGGAGCGATCCGCCGGGTGAGTCAGGAACTCCCGCTGTCCTCACTGCCCGGGGCGCGGAAACCCCGAGGAAGGCCTGCCGCCGCATGATCCTGCTGCTGTCGACGTCCGACACCGATCTGCTCAGCGCCCGCGCCGCGAACACGGCGGACGGCCCCGTGCCGTACCGGTTCGCGAACCCCTCCCGCCTTCCCCTGGACGACCTCCCCGGCCTCCTCGACGGAGTCGGCCTGGTCGTCGTACGCCTCCTCGGCGGCCTGCGCGCCTGGCAGGACGGCCTCGACCTGCTCCTGGCCCCCGGCCAGACCCGCCCGGTCGTGGTCCTGACCGGCGAACAGGCTCCGGACGCCCAGCTGATGGAGGCCTCCACGGTCCCGATCGGCATCGCGGCCGAGGCCCACGGCTACCTCGCGCACGGCGGCCCCGCCAACCTGGAGCAGCTGGCCCGGTTCCTCTCGGACACCGTCCTGCTCACCGGCCACGGCTTCGAGCCGCCCGCCGCCTCCCCCACCTGGGGCCCCCTGGAGCGCACCCCGCGGCACACCACCGGCCCCCGGGTCGCCGTGCTCTACTACCGCGCCCACCAGATGAGCGGCAACACCGCCTTCGTGCACACCCTGTGCGAGGCCATCGAGGCGCATGACGCGCAGGCGCTCCCCCTCTACGTGTCCTCCCTGCGCACCCCCGAGCCGGAGCTGCTGACGGAGCTGGAGGGCGTCGACGCGGTCGTCACCACCGTGCTCGCGGCCGGCGGCACCAAGCCCGCCACCGCTTCGGCGGGCGGGGACGACGAGTCCTGGGACGCCGGCGCGCTCGCCTCGCTCGGCGTGCCGATCCTCCAGGCGCTGTGCCTGACGGGCTCGCGCAGCAACTGGGAGGAGAACGACGAGGGGCTGTCCCCCCTCGACGCCGCCACCCAGGTGGCCGTGCCCGAGTTCGACGGCCGCCTGATCACCGTCCCGTTCTCCTTCAAGGAGCTCGACGAGGACGGCCTGCCCGCGTACGTGGCCGACCCCGAGCGGGCCGCCCGGGTCGCGGGGATCGCCGTACGCCACGCGCGCCTGCGCCACATCGACCGCCGCGACAAGAAGGTCGCGCTGGTCCTGTCCGCGTACCCGACGAAGCATTCCCGCATCGGCAACGCGGTCGGGCTCGACACCCCGGCCAGCGCCGTGGAGCTGCTGCGCACGCTGATCGCCGGCGGCTACGACTTCGGCCCCGTCGAGGACATCCCGGGCCTCGTCTCCGGTGACGGCGACGAGCTGATCCGCGCCCTGATCGAGGCCGGCGGCCACGACCAGGAGTGGCTCACCGAGGAGCAGCTGGCCCGCAACCCGGTCCGGATCCCGGCCGCCGACTACCGGCGCTGGTTCGCCCAGCTCCCGGCCGATCTGCGCGAGAGCGTCGAGACGCACTGGGGCGAGGCCCCCGGTTCCATGTTCGTGGACCACTCGGCCAACCCGGAGGGCGACATCGTCCTGGCGGCCCTGCGCCGCGGGAACCTGCTGATCCTGATCCAGCCGCCGCGCGGCTTCGGCGAGAACCCGATCGCGATCTACCACGACCCGGACCTGCCGCCCTCGCACCACTACCTGGCCGCGTACCGCTGGATCCAGGCGCGCGCGCAGGACGGCGGCTTCGGCGCCGACGCGATGATCCACCTGGGCAAGCACGGGAACCTGGAGTGGCTGCCCGGCAAGAACGCGGGGCTCTCCGCGTCCTGCGCCCCGGACGCCGCCCTCGGTGACCTGCCCCTCATCTACCCCTTCCTGGTCAACGACCCGGGCGAGGGCACCCAGGCCAAGCGCCGCGTGCACGCCACCCTGGTCGACCACCTCGTGCCCCCCATGGCCCGGGCCGAGTCGTACGGCGACATCGCCCGCCTGGAGCAGCACCTGGACGAGTACGCCCAGATCTCCGCCATGGACCCGGCGAAGCTGCCCGCCATCCGCGCGCAGATCTGGACCCTGATCCAGGCCGCGAAGCTGGACCACGACCTGGGGCTGGAGGAGCGCCCGGACGACGAGGGCTTCGACGACTTCCTGCTGCACGTCGACGGCTGGCTGTGCGAGGTCAAGGACGCCCAGATCCGCGACGGTCTGCACGTCCTGGGCGGCGCCCCGACCGGCCCGGCCCGCGTCAACCTGGTGCTCGCCATCCTGCGCGCCCGTCAGATCTGGGGCGGTACGACGGCCCTGCCCGGCCTGCGCGAGGCGCTGGGCCTGGACGAGTCCGCGGCCACCCGTACCTCGGCGGACGCCGTCGAGGAGGCGGCCCGGGCGCTGGTCCAGGCGATGGAGGACGCGAACTGGTCCCTGGACGCGGTGGCTTCGGTCGCGGCGGGCCACCCGGCCCCGGTCGCGGACGTGCTGTCCTTCGCGGCCCGCGAGGTGGTCCCGCGGCTGGCCGGCACGGTGGACGAGATCGCCCACGTGGTCTCCGCCCTGGACGGCCGGTTCGTCCCGGCGGGCCCCTCCGGCTCGCCGCTGCGCGGCCTCGTCAACGTGCTCCCCACGGGCCGCAACTTCTACTCGGTGGACCCGAAGGCCGTCCCGTCCCGCCTCGCGTGGGAGACCGGACAGGCCCTCGCCGAGTCCCTCCTCACCCGCTACCGCACGGACAACGGCGAGTGGCCCGCCTCCGTCGGCCTGTCCCTGTGGGGCACCAGCGCGATGCGCACCTCCGGCGACGACGTGGCGGAGGCCCTGTCGCTGCTGGGCGTCCGGCCCGTCTGGGACGAGGCCTCGCGCCGCGTGACCGGCCTGGAGCCGATCCCGCTGGAGGAGCTGGGCCGTCCGCGCATCGACGTCACCCTGCGCATCTCGGGCTTCTTCCGCGACGCGTTCCCGCACGTGATCGGCCTGCTGGACGACGCGGTGCGCCTCGCGGCCTCCCTGGAGGAGCCCGCCGGACAGAACTTCGTCCGGGCCCACGCCCAGGCGGACCTGGCCGAGCACGGTGACGAGCGGCGCGCGACGACCCGTATCTTCGGCTCGCGCCCGGGTACGTACGGGGCGGGCATCCTCCAGCTGATCGACTCCCGGGACTGGCGTACGGACGCGGACCTCGCGGAGGTCTACACGGTGTGGGGCGGGTACGCGTACGGCCGCGGTCTCGACGGCCGCCCCGCCCGGGACGAGATGGAGACGGCCTACAAGCGCATCACGGTCGCCGCGAAGAACACGGACACCCGCGAGCACGACATCGCCGACTCGGACGACTACTTCCAGTACCACGGCGGCATGGTGGCCACGGTCCGCGCCCTGCGCGGCACGGCCCCGGAGGCGTACATCGGCGACTCCACCCGCCCGGAGACGGTCAAGACCCGCACCCTGGTCGAGGAGACCTCGCGCGTCTTCCGCGCCCGCGTCGTCAACCCCAAGTGGATCGAGGCCATGCGCCGCCACGGCTACAAGGGCGCCTTCGAGCTCGCGGCCACGGTGGACTACCTCTTCGGCTACGACGCCACGACGGGCGTGGTCGCGGACTGGATGTACGACAAGCTCACCGAGACGTACGTCCTGGACCCGGAGAACCGCGCCTTCCTGGAGGAGGCCAACCCCTGGGCCCTGCACGGCATCGCGGAGCGCCTCCTGGAGGCCGAGTCCCGCGGCATGTGGGAGAAGCCGGACCCGCAGATCCTCGAAGCCCTGCGCCAGGTCTACCTGGACACGGAGGGCAACCTCGAGGGCGAGACGGACTGAACCGGCGGCTGACCGAGCGCCCGGGCGGCCCGGTCCGCCCGGCGTTCGCCGGCCCCTCCTATCCCCCGGCGGAACGTCACGCCGCGGAACAGCCCTTCCGTCACCTGAAGCAGTGAACTCCCCCTTATCCCAATGGCACCAGGGGTAGGGGCACTGCTGATCTCGTGCGGGGGCCGGGCCACCGGCTCCCGCGCCCATGGACGAAAGGCTCACCCAGCCGTGACGCAGCCGTTTCAACTGCCGGATTTCTACGTGCCCTATCCGGCGCGACTGAACCCCCACCTGGAGGACGCCCGGGTCCACACCAAGCAGTGGGCGCGGGCCCTCGGGATGCTGGAGGGTTCCGGTGTCTGGGAGGAGAGGGACCTCGACTCGCACGACTACGCGCTGCTCTGCTCCTACACCCACCCCGACTGCGACAGCGAGGCGTTGTCCCTCGTCACCGACTGGTACGTGTGGGTGTTCTTCTTCGACGACCACTTCCTGGAGATGTACAAGCGCTCCCAGGACCGCGAAGGCGCCCGCGACTACCTCGAAAGGCTCGCCGCCTTCATGCCGATGGACCTCGCCGACGGCTTCCCGGAGGCCACCAACCCGGTGGAGGCCGGTCTCGCCGACCTGTGGGAGCGGACCGTACCGGCCATGTCCATGGACTGGAGGGAACGGTTCTCCGAGAGCACGAAGAACCTGCTCAACGAGTCCATGTGGGAGCTCGCCAACATCCACATCGGGCGCGTGGCGAACCCGCTCGAGTACATCGAGATGCGGCGGAAGGTGGGCGGCGCCCCCTGGTCGGCCGGCCTGATCGAGTACGTCTCCGCCGAGGTCCCGGCCCGGATCGCGCGCTCCCGCCCGCTGGGCGTGCTGCGCGACGCCTTCTCCGACGCCGTGCACATCAGGAACGACATCTTCTCCTACGAGCGCGAGGTCGCGGACGAGGGTGAGCTCTCCAACGCCGTCCTGGTCCTGGAGACCTTCCTCGACTGCTCCACCCAGGAGGCCGCCGACGCCTCCAACGACCTGCTGACCTCCCGGCTCCAGCAGTTCGAGCACACCGCGCTCACCGAGATCCCGCAGCTGATCGCCGACCACGGGCTGGACCCGGCCGAGGCGGCCGCGGTCCTCGCCTACGCCAAGGGGCTCCAGGACTGGCAGTCCGGCGGACACGAGTGGCACATGGTCTCCAGCCGCTACATGAACAAGGAGGCCCGGTCCACGGCCGCGCTCACCCTGCCGTTCCTGCCTTCCGGGCTGGGCAGCGCGGCCCTGGACCTGCGCTCGGTGTTCGCCTCCCGCGCGATCGAGATGCGCCGCCGCTCCTTCACCCACGTGCCGTTCGAGAAGACCGGCCCGTCGGTGATCCCCGACGTCTACATGCCGTTCCCGCTGTCCCTCAGCCCGCACCACCGGCACGCCCTGGAGGAGTCCGTCGCCTGGGCCCGCCGGATGGGCCTGGTGGACCCCCAGCCCGGCGACCCGGCCTCCGCGATCTGGGACGAACAGCGGCTGCGGGGCTTCGACTTCGCGCTCTGCTCGGCCGGGATCGACCCGGACGCCACCGCGGAGCAGCTGGCCCTCAACGCCTGCTGGCTGACCTGGGGCACGTACGGGGACGACTACTACCCGGTGGCGTTCGCGCAGCCGAGGAACCTGCCCGCGGCCAAGGCGGCCACCGCCCGGCTGATCACCATGATCCCGGTGGACCACGCCGACCAGCCGGAGCCGCTCACCGCGATGGAGCGGGCGCTCGCCGACCTGTGGGTGCGGACCACCACGGCCATGGCCCCCGAGCACCGGGAGGAGTTCCGCACCTGTCTGGTCACCATGCTGGAGAGCTGGGTGTGGGAGGTGGACAACTCGATCGCCAACCGGATCCCGGACCCGGTGGACTACGCGGAGATGCGCCGGCACACCTTCGGCAGCGAACTCACCATGTACCTGTGCCGGCTGGGCCTGTCGGGCCGGGGCATTCCGGAGGAGATCTACGCCTCGGGGGTGATCCGCTCCCTGGAGAACGCGGCGATGGACACCGCCTGCCTGATCAACGACATCTTCTCGTACCAGAAGGAGATCGAGGTCGAGGGCGAGGTGCACAACCACGTGCTCGTCACCCGGAACTTCTTCGACATCGGCTACCCCGAGGCGCTGCGCATCTGCCATGCCCTGATGACCCAGCGCACCGAGGAGTTCGAGCACATCGTGGCCACCCAGCTGCCGGTGCTCTACGACGACTGGAAGCTGGACCGGGAGGCCCGCGCCGGGCTCGACGCCTATGTGCGGGAACTCCAGGACTGGCTGGCCGGGATCCTCAACTGGCACCAGAAGTGCCGTCGTTACCGCGAGGAAGACCTGCACCGGCTGCCCGCCGGGCCGGCCCTGGCGGGCTGGTCCTCGGAGTTCGGCATGGCCGCGGCGAGGATCGCCTACGCGGGCCGCGGCCTCTGACGTCCGCCCGCCCTCGCCCCGCGTCCGCCCCGCCCCGCGTCCGCCCCGCGCCCGCCCCGCGCCCGCCCCGCGCCCGCGGCAGCGGTCCCCGTCCGGACCGCTGCCGCGAAGTTCCCGCACAGGACCTAGTCGGCCGGCCAGGCCGCCGGGACGTGGCCGAGCCGGACGCGCTGCGGGTGGTCGCCGACCGGCACCGACACCCGGGCCGTGCCCGTGGCGAAGTCGATGGCCGTGACGCGGTCGGCTCCGCTCTCGGAGATCACGCAGGCCGTCCCGTCGCCGCTCACGGTCGCCCAGTACGGCTTGGAGGCGGGCACCAGCGGCCCCTCCGCGAGCGTGGCGCGGTCCACGACGGTGGCGTAGTCGTCCATGGTGCCCGCCACGCAGAGCTTGGTCCCATCCGGGCTCATGGACATGCCGTGGTGGCGGGAGTCGTTGACCCAGGTGGTGCGGTCGGTGCTGGTGGCCGGGTTCGCGGGGAGGGTCTTGAGGCGGGATATCCGGTCGGTGGCGACGTCGTACTCCAGGAAGCCGTTGAAGAACGACACCTGGAAGTAGAGCTTGGACTCGTCGGGGCTGAAGGACACCGGCCGCACCGAGTCGGACAGGTCCGGGCGGCCGAAGGCGTCCAGCCGCTCCCGCATGTCGATCACCCGGACGGTACGGAAGGTCTGCGCGTCGACCACGGTGATCTTCCGGTCGCCCTTCGTCCAGTCGAGCCAGGGTGCGTCGAGGGCGGTGTTCACCTCGCCGATCGAGCTGTTCCACAGGTACTTGCCGTCACGGGTGAAGGTGTTCTCGTGGGGCTTGTCCCCGGTCTTGAAGGAGCCGAGCTGGCGTCCGTCGGCGATGTCCAGGACGTGCACGGTGTTGGCCGTGGAGGCCGAGACCGCGACCCGGGTGCCGTCCGGGGAGACCGCCATGTGGTCGGAGCGGTAACCGGCCACGGGGAAGCGCCAGTTGATTCGCCCCGAGGCGACGTCGATCGATACGACGTCGGCGAAGCTGGGGCGGGAGACGACGACCGCGGAGCCGTCCGGGGTGGTGTACATGTCGTCCACGAACTGGTCGTGGCCCTCGCCGGCGGTCTCCCGGATGCCCAGGAAGTAGGCGAGCTTGACCGGATTGAGGTGGATCTCCCACAGGCGCTCGGCCTTGTCGGGGATGACGTCGATCCGGCCGATCCGGGCGAGGTCGCCGGTCGAGGCGAGGACGTCGGCGGTCCCCTCCCAGTTGTTCCCTACGAACAGCACCTCGCGCAGGGCGTCGTCGTCACCGGGGGCGGCAGCGGCCGGCCCGGCGGCGGTGAGCAGGGTGGCCGCGGCCAGCGCGCCGAGGGTGCGGAGGGTACGTGACATCCGTTCAACTCCGGTGTGGGGAAGGGATGGAGAGGGATCCTCCTGTTACCGGCCGGTAAAATAGGCGGAACGCCGGAAGGGCGCAACCCCCATGGGGTGGCGCCCTTCCGGTTCACGTACCGCCGTCAGCGGTTTCCGCTCTTCAAGCGACCGAGCCGATCCTGCTGATCACGGTGTTCGAGACGTCGGGGTGGATCGGTATGTGCGCGCCCGTGAGGGCCGCGCCGGTGCCGCCGCGCCGGTTGGCCACGATCTCGGCGGCGATGGACAGCGCGGTCTCCTCCGGGGAGCGGGCGCCGAGGTCCAGGCCGATCGGGGAGCGCAGCCGGGCCAGTTCCAGCTCGCTCACGCCGACCTCGCGCAGCCGCTTGTTGCGGTCCTCGTGGGTGCGCCGGGAGCCCATGGCCCCCACGTAGGCGACGGGAAGCCTGAGGGCCAGTTCGAGGAGGGGGACGTCGAACTTGGCGTCGTGGGTGAGCACGCACAGGACGGTCCGGCCGTCCACCGCGCCCGCCGAGGACTGCGCCTCCAGGTAGCGGTGCGGCCAGTCGACGATGATCTCGTCCGCCTCGGGGAAACGGTTCTTCGTCGCGAAGACGGGCCGGGCGTCGCACAGCGTCACCCGGTAGCCGAGGAACTTGCCGATCCGCACGAGGGCGGACGCGAAGTCGATGGCGCCGAAGACGATCATCCGCGGCGGCGGGACGCTGGATTCGACCAGGACCTTGAGCGGCTCTCCGCAGAGCCTTCCGTCGGCGCCGACCTCCAGCACGCCGGTCCGGCCGGCGTCGAGCATGGCGCGGGCCTCTTCGGCGATGGTGCGGTCCAGCTCGGGGTGTCCGCCGAAACCGCCCTGGTGGCCGCCTTCGGTACGGACGAGTACGGCGCGGCCCATGAGCTCGGCCGGCCCCTCGGCGATCCGGGCCACGGCCGCGGCCTCGCCGCGCGCCGCCGCGGCGAGGCCCGCCGCGAGCACCTCCCGTGCGGGAGAGCCCACGGGGACCGGGGTGACGAGGATGTCGATGATGCCGCCGCAGGTCAGGCCCACGGCGAAGGCATCGTCGTCGCTGTAGCCGAAGCGCTCCTGGACGGTCTCGCCGTCCTCCAGCGCCTGCTGGCACAGCTCGTACACCGCGCCCTCCACGCATCCACCGGAAACCGAACCGATGGCCGTGCCCTCGCTGTCCACGGCGAGGGCCGCTCCGGGCTGCCGGGGTGCGCTCCCGCCGACCGCCACGACCGTGGCGACGGCGAAGTCACGTCCCTGCTCGACCCACCGGTTCAGTTCTTCGGCGATGTCCAGCATGGGGGCCTCCTCGGAGAGGTTCGGATTCCAGTATCGGATACGTGGAGGTGCGGTGTTTCGTGCGGATCAGGTCCGGCCGGGTCAGTGGACCCCGAGCCAGCCCTCGATCGGGTTGAGGGCGAAGAAGACCACGAAGATGGCGGTCAGGGCCCACATGAAGGCACCGATCTCGCGGGCCTTGCCCTGCGCGACCTTGATGGCCACGTAGGAGATGACACCGGCGGCCACACCAGCGGTGATCTGGTAGGTGAACGGCATGATCACGACGGTCAGGAAGACCGGGATCGAGGTCGCGCTGTCGGACCAGTCCACGTGGCGGGCGTTCTGCATCATCATCGCGCCGATGACGACCAGGGCCGCGGAGGCGACCTCGCCCGGCACCACCTGGGTGATGGGGGTGAAGAAGAGGCAGGCGGCGAAGAACAGGCCGGTGACGACGGAGGCGAGACCTGTGCGGGCACCCTCACCGACGCCGGTGGCGGACTCGACGAACACGGTCTGGCCGGAGCCGCCCGCGACACCACCGATGGCGCCACCGGCGCCGTCGATGAACAGGGCCTTGGACAGGCCCGGCATGCGGCCCTTGTCGTCGGCGAGCTTGGCCTCGGTGCCGACGCCGATGATGGTGGCCATCGCGTCGAAGAAGCCGGCCAGGACGAGGGTGAAGACGATCATGCCGATCGTCATGGCGCTGACGTCGCCCCAGCCGCCGAAGGAGACGTCACCGAAGAGCGAGAAGTCCGGCATCGAGACTGCGGAGCCGGAGAGCTCCGGCGGGCCGTTCTTCCACGCCTTGGGGTCGATGTCCACGATGGCGTTCAGGATGGCCGCGACGACGGTGCCGCCGATGATGCCGATCAGGATCGCGCCGGGGACCTTGCGGGCCTGGAGCATGAAGATGCCGAGCAGGGTGATGCAGAAGAGCAGGACGGGCCAGCCGGCCAGCTCACCGACGGCGCCGAGCTGCACGGGGGGACCGAACTCCGGACCCTTGCCCACGAAGCCGGCCTTCACGAGGCCGATGAGGGCCACGAACAGACCGATGCCCATGGTGATGGCGTGCTTGAGCGCGAGGGGGATCGCGTTCATGATCATCTCTCGGAGGCCGGTGACGACCAGGAGACAGATCACGACGCCGTACATCACGCACATGCCCATGGCCTGCGGCCAGGTCATCTGGGGGGCGACCTGCGAGGCCAGCACACCCGAGACCGAGAGGCCGGCGGCGAGGGCGAGGGGCACCTTGCCGACGAAGCCCATCAGGAGCGTGGTCAGGGCCGCGGCGAAGGCCGTGGCGGTGATCAGGGCCGCGGGGGCCATGGTGTTTCCGGCGACGTCCTTGCCGGAGAGGATCAGCGGGTTGAGCAGGAGGATGTACGCCATGGCCATGAAGGTCGTGATACCGCCACGAACCTCGTTGCCGACGTTGGATCCTCTATGGGTGATGTGAAAGTACCGGTCGAGCCAAGAACGCCCGGCGGGGTTACGAGAGCCGTCGCCGGCCTCTTCCGCGGTGGTCTTGGGCTCCACAGACGACTGGGTCATGGTGCCTAACTCCCAAGGTTCAAAGGGGCACCCGCGTGGGGATTGGAGACTGCGGGATTTGGGATGGTGCGTTTGGCTGCACGACCCGGGGTGACGGCCCGAGGCGACGCGAAATGTGCACTGCGTGTACTGCGGGTACTGCGGGGGTTACCGCTGGTACTCATGGCGGGGGGTTCTGCAGGGGTACTGCCGGGTGAAGGGACCGCGAGCGGTGCGGTGCTTCGTATGTACTCCGGGCGGTGCGCAGTGAAGTGTGACGTTCCCATGTCGCACCACCCGGAGGGTCTGAGGGGGTCCGGGGGCCTCGCGGCCCCCGGACCACGCCGTCCTAGAGGGTCCCGGTGAGGGCTTCCGGACGGATCGGCGTCTTGTTGAGCTCCAGACCCGTCGCCTGCCGGATCGCCGCGAGGACGGCCGGGGTCGACGAGAGGGTCGGGGCCTCGCCCATACCGCGAAGGCCGTAGGGCGCGTTCGGGTCGGCGAGCTCCAGGACGTCGACCGGGATGGTCGGGGTGTCCAGGATGGTCGGGATCAGGTAGTCCGTGAAGGAGGGGTTGCGCACCTTCGCGGTCTTCGGGTCCACGATGATCTCTTCCATGATCGCGACGCCGAGGCCCTGGGTGGTACCACCCTGGATCTGGCCGACCACGGACAGCATGTTCAGGGCCTTGCCGACGTCCTGGGCGGTCGCCAGCTCGACGACCTTGACCAGGCCGAGCTCGGTGTCCACCTCCACGACCGCGCGGTGCGCGGCGAAGGTGTACTGGACGTGGCCGTCGCCCTGGCCGGTGACCAGGTCGAACGGGACGGTCGGCCGGTGCCGGTACTCCAGCTCCAGGTCGATCGCGTCCTCGCCCTCGAGGATGTCGGCCAGGTCCGCGAGGACCTCGCCGCCGTCGGTGACGACCTTGCCGCCTTCGAGCAGCAGCTCGGCGGTGGCCCACGCGGGGTGGTAGGAGCCGTTCTTGCGGCGCCCGATCTCCAGGACGGCCTCGCGGACGGCCTCACAGGTGTTCTTCACCGCGCCACCGGTCATGTACGTCTGCCGGGAGGCGGACGTGGAACCGGCGGAGCCGACCTGGGTGTCGGCCGGGTGGATGGTCACCTGCGTGACACCCAGCTCCGTACGGGCGATCTGTGCGTGGACGGTGACACCGCCCTGGCCGACCTCCGCCATGGCCGTGTGGACCATCGCGACGGGCTCGCCGTTGATGACCTCGAGGCGCACGCGGGCGGTCGAGTAGTCGTCGAAGCCCTCGGAGAAGCCGACGTTCTTGATGCCGACCGCGTAGCCGACGCCGCGCACGACGCCCTCGCCGTGGGTGGTGTTCGAGAGACCGCCGGGCAGCGCGCGGACGTCCGCACCCTCGCCGGCGCTCTCCCACTGGCGCTCCGGCGGCAGCGGGCGGGACTTGACCCGGCGCAGCAGCTCGGCGACCGGCGCCGGGGAGTCCACGACCTGGCCGGTGGGCATGATCGTGCCCATCTCCATGGCGTTCAGCTGGCGGAACTCGACCGGGTCCATGCCCAGCTTCGCCGCGAGCTTGTCCATCTGGGCCTCGTACGCGAAGCAGGCCTGGACGGCGCCGAAGCCGCGCATCGCGCCACAGGGCGGGTTGTTCGTGTAGAGCGCGATCGCCTCGATGTCCACGTCCTCGAGGACGTACGGGCCCACCGAGAGCGAGGAGGCGTTGCCCACGACCGCCGGGGAAGCGGACGCGTACGCGCCGCCGTCCAGGACGATCTTGCACTTCATGTGCGTGAGCTTGCCGTCCTTGGTGGCGCCGTGCTCGTAGTAGAGCTTCGCCGGGTGGCGGTGCACGTGACCGAAGAAGGACTCGAACCGGTTGTAAACGATCTTGACCGGCTTGTTCGTGGCCAGGGCCAGCAGGCAGGCGTGGATCTGCATCGAGATGTCCTCGCGACCACCGAAGGCACCGCCGACGCCGGAGAGCGTCATGCGCACCTTCTCCTCGGGGAGACCGAGGACGGGGGCGATCTGCTTGAGGTCCGAGTGCAGCCACTGGGTGGCGACGTAGAGGTCGACACCACCGTCCTCGCTCGGTACGGCCAGACCGGACTCCGGGCCGAGGAAGGCCTGGTCCTGCATGCCGAAGGTGTACTCGCCCTCGACGATGACGTCGGCGCGCTTGCGGGCCTCTTCCACGTTTCCGCGGATGATCGGCTGGCGGTGGACGATGTTCGGGTGCGGGACGTGACCGATGTGGTGGTCGTCGCGGCCCTCGTGGATCAGCGGCGCGTCGGCGGCGAGGGCCGAGGCCTCGTCCGTGACGAGCGGCAGCTCACGGTAATCGATCTTGATCTTGGCGGCCGCGCGGCGGGCGGTCTCCGGGTGGTCGGCGGCCACGAGGGCGACCGGCTCACCGTGGTGGCGCACCCGGCCGTTGGCGAGGACCGGGGTGTCCTGGATCTCCAGGCCGTAGTTCTTCATCTCGGCCGGCAGGTCGTCGTACGTCAGCACCGAGTAGACGCCGGGCATGGCGAGCGCCTCGGAGATGTCGATGGAGACGATCTCGGCGTGGGCGACGGTGCTGCGCAGGGTCTGGCCCCACAGCATGTCCTCGTGCCACATGTCCGAGGAGTACGCGAACTCACCGGTGACCTTGAGGGTGCCGTCCGGGCGCAGCGTGGACTCGCCGATGCCGCCCTTGTTGTGCTTCTGGCTGACGTTCGTCGGCGCGCCTGCGGGCACCGTGCGCGTGTTCTGAGCCATGGTCAGACCGCCTCTGCCTGACGGGCGGCCGCGAGGCGGACCGCGTCGAGGATCTTCTCGTAGCCCGTGCAGCGGCACAGGTTGCCGGACAGGGCCTCACGGATGTCCTGGTCGGACGGGGAGGAGTTCTCCTCGAGCAGCGCGTCGGCCTGGACCAGGAGGCCCGGGGTGCAGAAACCGCACTGGACGGCGCCGGCGTCGATGAACGCCTGCTGGATGTTGGAGAGCTCGACGCCCTCGCCGGTCTGCGAGTCGCCCGGCTTGGCCTGCCACTGCTTGGCCGCGTCCAGGGACACGCCCTTGCTGCCGCAGCCGCCGCCGGTGCCGCAGGCACCGCCGTGGCCGTGCTCCTCGCGCTGCTTGGCGAACTCCGCCAGGCCCTCGACGGTCACGACGTCGCGGCCCTCGACCTGGCCGGCGGCCACGAGACAGGAGCAGACCGGCACGCCGTCGAGACGGACGGTGCAGGAACCGCACTCGCCCTGCTCGCAGGCGTTCTTCGAACCCGGCAGGCCCAGACGCTCACGCAGGACGTAGAGAAGGGACTCGCCCTCCCACACGTCGTCGGCTTCCTGCTGACGACCGTTGACAGTGAAATTGACGCGCATGGTTACGCAGCCCCTTCAAGCGAGCGGCCGTTGCCGGTACCGCGGTACTGCTCCCACGTCCAGACCAGCTGGCGGCGAGCCATGATGCCGACCGCGTGACGGCGGTACTTCGCCGTGCCGCGGACATCGTCGATCGGGTTGGCCGCGCCGGAGGCGAGGTCACCGAACTGCTTGGCGATCGACGGGGTGATGACCTTGCCGGACTCCCAGAAGCCGCCCTCTTCGAGCGCGGCGTTCAGGAACTCCTCCGCGGCCTTCGCCCGGATCGGGGTCGGCGCGGCCGAACCGATTCCGGTACGGACGGTGCGGGTCTCCGGGTGCAGCGCCAGACCGAACGCGCAGACCGCGATGACCATCGCGTTGCGGGAGCCGACCTTGGAGTACTGCTGGGGGCCGTCCGCCTTCTTGATGTGGACGGTCTTGATGAGCTCGTCGGCGGCCAGCGCGTTGCGCTTGACGCCGGTGTAGAACTCGTCGATCGGGATCAGGCGCGAGCCGCGTACGGACTCCACCTCGACCTCGGCACCCGCTGCGAGCAGCGCGGGGTGGGAGTCGCCGGCCGGCGAGGCGCAACCGAGGTTGCCGCCGACACCGCCGCGGTTGCGGATCTGCGGGGACGCGACCGTGTGCGAGGCGAGCGCGAGACCCGGCAGCTCCGTCCGGAGGTTCTCCATGATCTGCGTGTACGGGACGGAGGCGCCCAGACGGACCACGTCCTCGCCGACCTCCCACTCCCGCAGCAGACCGATGCGGTTCAGGTCCAGGAGGTACTCCGGCCGGCGGTGGTCGAAGTTGATCTCGACCATCACGTCGGTGCCACCCGCAATCGGCACAGCTGTGGGGAACTCGGCCTTAGCGGCGAGCGCCTCCTCCCAGCTGGCGGGGCGAAGGAAGTCCATGAGCGGCTCTCTTCTTCTTCATCGTGTCGTTCACTTCAAGCCAGGAGGCCTAGGGGCCCTCGACTGGTCGTTCACGTGCTGTTAACGCGGTGTGGAGTCAGTACACAAGCCGCGCGTCCCCCGGGTGCAGTCACCGAAACCATGAAGGAGTTGGCTGGCGGCCTCCCTCGTCTTGTAGATTCGTATGAAAGGCAGGATGCGACGACCTGCCCGATTTCCAACGGCAACATTCGAGACAGATCGGCGGCGACATCATGCGGCTGCGCGCACTGCTGGAAACCGAGGCGCTGGGGCTGCGGCTGCTCGGCGGCGAGGAAGAACTCGACCGGACGGTCCGCGGGGTCATGACGACCGACCTGCGCGATCCCAGCCGGTACCTCTCCGGGGGCGAACTCGTCCTCACTGGCCTGGCCTGGCGTAGAAATTCGGCCGACTCCGAGCCGTTCGTACGAATCCTCGCGAGCGCGGGCGTCGCGGGGCTGGCGGCGGGCGAGGCGGAGCTGGGAGCCATCCCGGACGATCTGGTATCGGCCTGTGTGCGCAACCGGCTGCCGCTGTTCGCCGTGAACGAAGACGTTGCATTCGCCACGATCACCGAGTACGTGGTGCGCCAGGTGTCCGGTGAGCGGGCAGGCGATCTCGCGGCCGTCGTGGACCGCCACCGCCGCCTGATGACCTCGGGTCCGGCCGGCGGCGGCCCCGACGTGGTGCTGGATCTGCTCACCACCGACCTCGATCTCCGGGCCTGGGTGCTGTCCCCCACGGGCCGGCAGATCGCCGGGGCGGGCGAGCCGCTGGCGCCGGGCGTGTGCGCAGCCCTGGCGAGCGAGCACCTCGCGGCGGTCCGGACGGGCCGCAGAGGGCCCCACCGGATCTCCATCCAGGGTATTACCTACTCCCTGTTCCCGATCAGAGGACACGGCCGGGGCGCCGCCGGCACGGTCGCCCGGGACGTACGCGAGACCGTGCTGTCGGACTGGCTGCTGGCCGTCGAGGCGGACGCGGGCGACTGGCCGGCCGAGCGCCTGGACCTGCTCCAGGGCGTCACCCAGCTCATCGCCGTGGAGCGCGACCGGCGCGACGCGGCCCGCACGGTGCGCCGCCGCCTGGCCCAGGAGGTCCTCGAACTGGTCCAGACGGGTGCACCGCCCGCCGAGATCGCCGCCCGCCTGCGGGTGGCCGCCCCGGTGCTGCTGCCCGGGCTGGGCGCCGCACCGCACTGGCAGGTCGTCGTGGCCCGGGTGGACTGGGACAACGGGGACATCCCCGGCGGCCCGGTGGCCCAGTCGCTGCTGGAGGAGATCCTCGTCGACCCGTCCGTGTCGGGGCCCGAGCCCTCGGACCGGATCGCGGTCGCCCACGCGGGTGATGAGGCCATCGCCCTCGTGCCGCTGCCCGCGCTGGCCGGGGAGGGCGGGGAGGACAAGGGCCCGGATTCGGCCCTGCACGCCGACGTGCTCCTCGCATCCGTACGGGACCCCCTGGCGGCAGGCCTGGCCGACGACGGCCGGCTCACCCTGGGCGTCAGCGCGGCCGTGCACTCCGCCGAGGGGCTGCGCGGGGCCCTGGAGGAGGCCCGGCACGCCCGCCGGGTCGCCGCGGCCCGCCCGGGCCGGGTCTGCGCCGCCGGCCACCACGAGCTGGCCTCGCACGTGCTGCTGCTGCCGTTCGTGCCGGACGACGTGCGCCGCGCCTTCACGGCCCGGCTGCTGGACCCCCTGCGGGACTACGACCGGCGCCACCGGGCGGAGCTCATCCCGACCCTGGAGGCCTTCCTGGACTGCGACGGCTCGTGGACCCGCTGCGCGACCCGGCTGCACCTGCACGTCAACACGCTGCGGTACCGGGTCGGGCGAATCGAGCAGTTGACGTCCCGGGACCTGTCCCGGCTGGAGGACAAGCTCGACTTCTTCCTCGCACTGCGGATGAGCTGAGGAGATCCGCCCCGCGGCCGTGCGGCCCGGCCCGGGGGCGGCTGATGATCCGTCCGGACTTTGTGAAAAGGTTCACCCGACCCCTTGGCCGGAGCCGCCGATCCGTGCTCTCATTTCGCCCCAGGGCCCAATGATGTGCGGCTTGATTGCTTTGGGGAGGGCAATGTGGCGGACACCGCCATGTCCGGTGCCGGATCTACCGGGGGCGAAGACCCCCTCCAGCGGGCGATATGGCGGTTGCGTTCGCGCGGCTGTTGGACCGACGCCGCGGCGCTGCTGACGCCACACGTCGGCAAGCCCGGAAACGCCGGAGCGGCCGTGCAGCGGACCGCGCTGCTGGTCGAGCGGTGCCTGTTCACCGGACAGGGCTGGTCCGAGGCGGAGGACGCGCTGCGGATCGCGGAGGCGGTGGCACAGGACGACGACGACCGCGGAGCGGCGGCCTGCGAGCGGGGCCAGCTGGCCTACGCCGCCACCGTGCTCGGCGTACGCGACCGGGCGGACGAGGCCCGCTCGGCCCTGGGCCGGGCGGCGGCCCTGCTGTCCCCCGGCTCCCGGACCCGGCCGCTGCTGGACTTCCGCCGGGGCCTGGTCGCCGAGCACCTGGCGGACGACCCGCAGTCGGCGCGGCCGGCGTACCGCCGGGCCCATACGGGGGCGCTGGCCCACGGGGACACCCTGCTGCTGTCGTTCACCTGGCGGCACCTGGCGGCGCTGGCCCTGCGGGACGGTGAGGTGGCCGAGGCCCGCAAGGGCTTCGTGGAATCCCTGCGGATCCGCGAGGAGCTCGGCTTCCTGGTCGGCACGGCCCCCGCGCTGGCCGCCCTGGCCGAGGCCGAACCGGAACCGGAAGCCACCCGCCTGCGCGCGGAGGCCCGCCGCCTGTTCCACCTCCTGGGCGGCATCCCCACCTGGCTGGCGGACCAGCTCCAACCGGCCCCCTCGCCCGCCCCGTCGCCTGCGGCGTAGCCCCCGCCACCAATCGCCTTAATCGCCGGCGGGGCTGAACTTCCCCGACCCGGCCCCGCCAAATCCAGCCTCGCCGGCGATTGAGGCGCGGGGTCCGGGGCGGAGCCCCAGCAGCCGACCCGCAGGCAGGACGGGGCTCAGCCCGATTCCAGCCCCGCCTGCGTTTGAGGCGCGGGGTCCGGGGTGGAGCCCCAGGAGCCGGGCCGCAGGCGCGGGCGCAGCGTCAGGGCCTGGAGCCCGCGAAGTGTCCGCGGACCACGGCCTCGACCGCCGCGAGGTCACGCGCGACCAGCGCATCCAGCAGCGCCACATGCTCCGCCGCATCGGCGACGAGATCCCCCCGCCGCACCCGCGGAGCGCCCGGCAGGGGCCACTGCGCCCGCCGGTGGAGCCCCTCCGCCACCTGGACCAGCTGCGCGTTGCCGGCCGGCGCGAGCACCGCGCGGTGGAAGGCCCGGTCGGCGTCCAGGTAGCCCGCCAGGTCCCCCGCCTGCGCCGCCTCGGCCGTCGCGGCGGCCACGGGACGCAGCGCCTCCCAGGTCGCCGCGGGCACGGAGCCGGCCAGCCGCAGCATGACCGGGACCTCCAGCAGGGCCCGTACCTCGGCCAGCTCGGCCGCGTCGCGCGGGGTGCGGGACAGGACCCGGAAGCCGCGGTTGGGCAGGCACTCCACCGCCCCTTCCAGGGCGAGCTGCTGCATCGCCTCGCGCACGGGGGTCGCGGAGACCCCGAACCGCTCGCCCAGCCCGGGGCCCGAGTAGATCTCCCCGGGGGCCAGCTCGCCTTCGAGCAGGGCCGCGCGCAGGGCGTCGAGGATCTGCCCGCGCACCGAATGGCGCAACACCTTGCGCCTTTGTTCCGGCACCTGGGCTCGGGCCGTGTCGTGCACTCGGTTCTCCTACGGGTCGCGGGCTGCCCCGAGGATACGGCCTTGCCGAGATCGGGTAAGGTAAGGCTAACCTGTTAACGATCGCACGATTCGGTGGTCCCTTCATGGCCGTCACTGTCGTACCCCCTGCCCTGGACGCCCCTTCCGCCCCGGCCGGCTCTCCGGTGGCGGAGGCGTACGCCCGCCTGGCCGAGGTCTACGACGGACTGCGGGTCATCGAGCGAGCCGCGCACGAACCGGCCCCTCGCGGTGTGGGGTGGGCCGGCGCGGACGAGCTCGCCGGAGGCGGGCCCGCCCTCGACGCCTTCCTCGCCTGGGACAACGCCCAGGTATTGAGGGACTACGGGGCCCAGGCCCGCCCCGACGTGATCGCGAGCTTCGGCCTGCACCGGTACGCGTGGCCGGCCTGCCTGCTGATCACGGCCCCCTGGGTGCTGCTGCGGAGGGTCCCCCGGCTCTCCGTCACCCAGGTGGCCTACCACCGGACCCTCGGCCGGATGTCCGTGCGCGTCGAGGAGTTCGCCTGCCTGCCGGACGACCCCGCGGCCGCCCTCCCCGGGGCGCGGGTCGTGCCGGACGAGGAGGCGCTGCGCGCCGAGGTGCGGGTCGCGGTGGCCCAGCACCTCGAACCGCTGCTGGAAGGCTTCGGCCCGCGGATGCGGCGCGGCCGGCGGGCCCTGTGGGGCATGGTGACCGACGACGTGGTCGAGGGCCTCTGGTACCTCGGGCAGCTGCTCGGCGAGGAGCAGCGGGTCATGGCCGAGCTGGCGGCGCTGCTGCCGGGCTCGACGGCCCCGTACACCGGCGGCGCGGGGTTCCGTACGCTCACGGGCCCCGACGGCGGCGAGCTGCCCACCCGGGACCGGGCAAGCTGCTGCTTCTTCTACACGATCCGCCCGGACGACGCCTGTGACACCTGCCCCCGGACCTGCGACGCGGAACGCGTCGCCCGGCTGACCGCGGCCGCCGCCGCCTGAACCCACCCGCAGGGGTGACCGTAATCGAACTCAACTCGACCCGTACGGGCGCCAGTTCGATCCACAACACCCTATCCGGCGGGACCCGCCCCCCGTTGGCGTCCACTTGACCCGAAACCCGCGTGTACGGCGGACCGGCTGCGCCACTATGGCGCCCGGAAAGCCGCATACGCGAGGCAAGGGACATCCGCATGAGACTGACCGACATATCGCTGGACTGGCTGCTGCCCGGCAGCCTGCTGATCCTGGGCGTGCTTGCGGCAGTTGCGGTACTGGCCCGAGGCAAGCGCGAGAGCGAGAAGGCCGCGGCCGAGGACAGCTGGGAGCGCAGCGAGGAACGGCGGCGGCGCAAGGAGGCCGTCTACGGAACCGCCTCGTACGTGCTGCTCTTCTGCTGCGCGGCGGTCGCCGCCGCCCTCTCCTTCCACGGGCTGGTCGGCTTCGGCCGGCAGAACCTGAGCCTCTCCGGGGGCTGGGAGTACCTGGTCCCCTTCGGCCTCGACGGCGCCGCGATGTTCTGCTCGGTGCTCGCCGTCCGCGAGGCCAGCCACGGCGACGCGGCCCTCGGCTCGCGCATGCTGGTCTGGCTGTTCGCGGGAGCGGCCGCCTGGTTCAACTGGGTGCACGCCCCCCGGGGGCTCGGCCACGACGGCGCCCCGCAGTTCTTCGCCGGGATGTCGCTCTCCGCGGCCGTCCTCTTCGACCGCGCCCTCAAGCAGACCCGCAGGGCGGCGCTGCGCGAACAGGGCCTGATCCCGCGGCCGTTGCCGCAGATCCGGATGGTCCGCTGGCTGCGGGCACCCCGGGAGACCTTCGGCGCGTGGTCACTCATGCTGCTGGAGGGCGTACGCACCCTCGACGAGGCCGTGGACGAGGTGCGCGAGGACAAGAAGGAGAAGGAGCAGGACCGGCACCGCAGGCGGGAACAGCACCGCCTGGACCGCGCGCACATCCGGGCGCTGGGCCGGCAGAACCGGGCGTTCGGACGTGCACGCGCCCGCCAGGTCGACATGCCGGGGCTGGCCCCCGGAACGGGCTCCGCGCCGGTCGGCGCGGAGCCGGCCATAGCGGAACCGGGAGTGCTGCCACCCCTGCGCCGCCTGCCCTCGCTCCAGGCCGTCAGCGGAACCGAATCCGCTGACCTGACCGTGACCGGCCCCCGGACGGTGGACCTCACCGCCGAGGACGACACCCAGACCATTCCCCGACTCGACTCCCTGGAGCGCAAACTGAAGGACCTGGAGCAGCAGTTCGGCTGACTCCGCCCGGGCCCGCCCCTCAGGCGGGCCCTCCGTCCAGTTCGAACCACACCACTTTCCCGCTTCCCGGGGGCAGCGAGTCCACGCCCCAGGCATCGGCGAGCGTCTGCACCAGCATCAGTCCCCGGCCGTGCGTACCGTCGTCGGCGGTCGGTACGTACGGCCGGGGCCGGCAGGCGGCGTAGTCCCGGACCTCCACCCGCAGCCGGGTGGCGGCGAGGCTCGCGGACACCTCCGCACCCCGGTCGGTGTGCACGAGGGCGTTGGTGACGAGTTCGGTGATCAACAGCTCCGCCACGTCGGCGGCGCCTGTATCGCACCGGCGACGCATCAACTCCCGTAATGCTCTGCGGACTTCGCCCACCGCTTTGAGATCCGCCCGGCACACGCTCCGGGTGATCCGCAGCGGGTCCGCCGGACCCCCGTCCTCACCGGTGGACGGTTCCCGCGGTACGGGCCTGCCTCTCTTCCACTGCTTCCCGGTCTTCGCCCCCACCCGCACGGCGATGCCCCTCCCCCGTGTCGTCACTCTCGAACAGCTCTACGGGATGCATGCCCCCCGAGCCGGTCTGCACTCCTTCGGGCTCAGGGGCGCGGCACGTTGCGCAGGTTGGATCGAGCCATCTGAACCATCCGGCCCACTCCCCCGTCCAGCACGATCTTGCTGGCGGAAAGTGCGAATCCGGTCACCATTTCGGCGCTGATCCTCGGCGGAATGGACAGGGCGTTGGGGTCGGTCACCACGTCCACGAGAGCGGGTCCCTTGTGCCGGAACGCGTCCTTCAATGCCCCGCTGAGCTGCTTGGGCTTCTCCACGCGGACCCCGTACGCGCCCGCCGCGCGGGCGATGGCGGCGAAGTCGGGGTTCTTGTTCGCCGTCCCGTACGAGGGCAGGCCGGAAACCAGCATCTCCAACTCGACCATTCCGAGTGAGGAGTTGTTGAAGAGGACCACTTTGACGGGCAGGTCGTACTGCACCAGGGTGAGGAAATCTCCCATCAGCATCGAGAAACCGCCGTCACCCGACATCGACACCACTTGACGGCCGCGGTCGGTGAACTGTGCGCCGATGGCCTGCGGGAGGGCGTTGGCCATCGAGCCGTGACTGAAGGAGCCGATGATGCGCCGCTTGCCGTTCGGGGAAAGATAGCGCGCCGCCCACACATTGCACATGCCCGTGTCCACGGTGAACACGGCATCCTCGTCGGCGAGTTCGTCGAGCACCGAGGCCACGTACTCGGGGTGGATGGGCGTGTGCTTCTCGACCTTGCGCGTGTACGCCTTCACCACTCCCTCCAGCGCGTCCGCGTGCTTCTTCAGCATCCGGTCCAGGAAGCGCCGGTCCGGCTTGACCTTCACCCGGGCGTTGAGGGCGCGCAGGGTCTCCCGCGCGTCTCCCCAGACGGCGAGGTCCAACTGCGAGCGCCGTCCGAGGTGTTCGGGCCGGATGTCCACCTGGACGATCTTCACGTCGTCGGGCAGGAAGGCGTTGTAGGGGAAGTCAGTGCCGAGGAGGATGAGGAGATCGCACTCGTGGGTGGCCTCGTAGGCGGCGCCGTAGCCGAGCAGGCCGCTCATGCCGACGTCGTACGGATTGTCGTACTGGATCCATTCCTTGCCGCGCAGGGCGTGCCCGACCGGTGCCTTGACCCGGCCGGCGAACTCCATCACCTCGGCGTGCGCCCCCGCGGTGCCGCTGCCGCAGAAGAGGGTGACCTTGTCCGCCTCGTCGACGAGGCGGACCAGCTTCTCGATCTCACCGTCGCCGGGACGCACCGAGGGGCGGGTGGTGACGAGTGCGTGCTCCACCGTCTTCTCCGGCGCGGGCTCGGCGGCGATGTCCCCCGGCAGGGCGACCACGCCGACGCCGCTGCGTCCGACGGCGTGCTGGATGGCGGTCTGGAGCACGCGGGGCATCTGCCGGGGGTTGGAGATGAGCTCGCTGTAGTGGCTGCACTCGGCGAACAGCCGGTCGGGGTGGGTCTCCTGGAAGTAGCCGAGGCCGATCTCCGAGGAGGGGATGTGGGAGGCGAGCGCGAGGACCGGTGCCATCGAACGGTGGGCGTCGTACAGCCCGTTGATCAGGTGCAGGTTCCCCGGACCGCAGGAGCCCGCGCAGGCGGCGAGGCGGCCGGTGATCTGGGCCTCGGCGCCGGCCGCGAAGGCCGCCGTCTCCTCGTGGCGGACCTGGATCCACTCGATGTCACCCGTCCGGCGGATCGCGTCCACCACGGGGTTGAGGCTGTCGCCGACGACTCCGTACATCCGGCGGACGCCCGCGCGTACGAGGATGTCGACGAACTGCTCCGCCACGTTCTGCTTGGCCATGAGGGGTGCACCCTTCCCGGTGTCCGGTCCGGTCGCGTCCGGTTCTCCGTTGCGTGTGCCTCCCATCCAGCCACGTATGCGCCGGTTACGCCTCCCAGACCGCGGCGGCCGTACGGTCGTCCGCGTACCCCTTGAGGCGGAGCTGGGTGTCCGCGAGGAAGGCCGCGAGGCCCGGGGGCTCGGGCTCGGACCAGCGCACCGCGAGTTCGGCCGGCAGGCTCGCCTCCTCCCGCATCGGCTCGGCCAGGCCGCCGGAGCACAGCAGCAGGGTGTCCCCGGGCCGAGCCACCGAGGCGCGGAAGCGGAAGCCCCGCTCGGCCGGCTCGGCCGACTCGGGGGAGGTCTCCTCGACCGGTTCGAGGTCCTGCCACGCGCCGGACCGCAGCCGGAACAGCCCGCCCGCGCCGGAGCCGAAGCACACCCGGGTCCGGCACTGCGGGTCCACCGGGAGCAGCAGCCCGCGCAGTCCCGCTGTGTACGCGTCCTCCGCCAGCCCCAGCTCGGCGGCGCGGGCCCGCAGCCGCCCGTAGCCCCGGTCGGTGAGCCGCTGGAGCCCGGAGCGCAGGGCGTCGCGGCGCCCGGCCCTGATGTCGTCGGCCAGCCGCTCCTGGCTGCGCCCGACGGCCGCCGCGACGCTGCGGCCCAGCTCGGCGGCGGCCTCGGCGGCCCCGGGCGCGGCCCGGTCGCCGCCGGCCAGGACGACGAGGACCAGGGCCTCGTCGCCGCCGCCGAAGCGGGCGGTGAGCAGGAAGTCCCGGCGGGCCTCGCCCCGGAAGCGGGCGGAGTCCCCGCGCAGGGAGGCGGCGCGCAGGGTGTAGGTGCCGTAGCGGGCCCCCTCCAGGACGGTGTCGGGGGTGAGGGCTTCCACCGCGGCCGGGTCGGCGGACGGGAGCGCGCCGGGTTCGGGCGCGTAGGTCGGGGCCCGGTCACCGAGGTGGTGCACCTCGGGCCGGCCGGCGGCGGGGGCCGGGGCTGTGGGCGGGGGTGGGGGCGCGGCCGCGGGCGGCGGTTCCGGCGCCGCCTCGGGCCGGGCCTCCGGCGGCACCTCCCAACGCCAAGCGGGCGGTTCCGGCGGCGGCATCGGCGGTACGGCCACACCCCCGAGCGCGTACCCGGTCGCCCCGCCCGCCCGCGGATCCCGCGGCGCCCCGGCCGGGGGCGACGGAGGCGGCGCGTCCACGTCCCGGTGCGGGCCGCCGGGCGGGGCTGCAGCCGGGGGCGGGGCCGGGGGCGACGGAGGCGACACCGCGGCCTGCGGAGGCACGGCCGCCCGCTGGGGCGGCGGGGGCGCCATCGGGGCCGGAGCCGGCGGGAACTGCGGCCCGGCCGGAAGCCGAGGCGGGGGCGGGGGCGCCGCCTCCGCTGCGGGTGGTGGGGGCGGTGGGGCGACCGGCGGGGCCGCGGGCGGGAATGCCGCCGGGGGCGGGGGCGGCACGGCCGGTGGCGGTGCCGGTGGCGGCACTGCTGGGGACGGCGGCGACACGGCCGGCGACGGTGAGGAGCGGCGGGGGCCCGGGAGGAGGCCGTCGGGGGAACGCGGGGCCTCCGGCGGTCCGGGACGCGCTCCCGCCGGACCGTGCGGCCCCGCGCCGTGCGGCCCCGGACCGTCCGGGCCTGCGCCATGCGGCCCCGGACCGTGCGGCCCCGCGCCGGGCAGTCCCGCGCCGTCCGGCCCCGCGCCATGCGGCCCCGCGCCGGGCAGTCCCGGACCGTCCGACTCCGCGCCATGCGGCCCTGCGCCGTACAGCCCCGCGCCGCGCGGTGCCGGATCGGCCTCCGGCCGCATCCCCGGCACCGGGGCCGGACCCCGCGCCGGATCCGGGCCTCGTACCGGCTCCGGGGCCTGGCCTCGTCCCGGCTCCGGGCCCCGCCCGGGATCCGGGCCCCGCGCCGCCTCCGGAGCTCGCGCCGGATCCGGGCCCGGCTCCGGCGCCGGGTCCGTCACCAGGACCGACGCCGAACGGAACCGGTTGTCCAGGGTGTCCCCCGGATCCGGTTCCGGTCCCGCGTCAGGGTCCTCGTAGAGCTTCTGCCACCAGTCGTCCGCGCCCTGCTGACTCATGCCCTCATTGTCGGCCTCCGGCAGGGGCGGAAAACGCGGAACACACGAAAAGGGTCCACCGGGCCGCCGCCCGGTGGACCCCTCCCCCTCTACCCGTACGGACTAGCGGACGTCGTACGCCCGCGCGACCGTCTGGGTGACCGAGGCGCCGTTCGCGTCGGTCAGTTCGACCTTCAGCGACACCGGCTTGCCGGAGGCTCCGGAGTGGTTCACGGTCGCGGTCCAGGCGCCGCCGCGCTCGCTGACCGTCGCCGCCGTCCAGTTCTCACCGTCGTAGGAGTACGACAGCTTCGCCGACTTCAGCGCGCCGGGCGCGTAGCCCGCGTGTCCGGTGACGCTCAGGCCGATGGTCTGGCCGTCCGCCGCCGCGACCGTCTTCATCCCGTCCAGCGGGGCCGCGTACCGCGGGAAGAGGATCGGCAGCCCCTGCGAGTACGCCGACGCGTCGAGCTTCGAGGTGAAGCCCCAGGTCGTCCGGACGGAGGTGGACCGCTGCCAGACCCGCGAGGGCGGGCCGATCTTCTCGATGGCCTGGGTCAGTTCGTACCGGCCCTCCTCGGCCGGGATCTCGAAGACCCCGAACGGGTACCAGCTGTCGCCGACGACCTCGCCGTTCCGCTTGAGCTGGAGGTTGCCGATGTCACCGAAGGAGCCGGGCTGGGCCGCGTGGCGGCTGTCGCCCCACATGGCGGCGGCGAAGCCGATCAGGTTGCCCTGCCGTTCGGCGGCCAGGGTCTCCTTGCCGGAGAGGTCGCGCGGCGCGACCGGGCCGGTCACCCCGTCGTACCAACTCGCCGTGGTCTTCTGTCCCTTGGTGTAGGCGTGCTGCTCGCCGACCATGAACTCGCCCCAGGGGAAGCTGCTGGACAGCACCTGGTCCCAGGCCGTGTCCCCGGGGGTGTAGAACTCGGTGCGCTTGCCCGGCGTCGCGACGGTCTCGATGCCGCCGAAGTACACCGCGCTGCCGATCGGCCGGTAGGCCCCGGCGAGGTCGATGAAGTCGGCTGCCACGCCCATGGAGTTGTAGGTGGAGTCGACCTGGCCGAGGTCGCGGTCGCGCACCCGGTAGGTGTGGCCGCCCTCGACCTCTCCCGTCTCGGGGAAGACGAGGGAGTAGACGTACGGGCTCTTCGCGGTGGCCTTCCAGGACAGCGTGACCTTGCCCGCCGCCAGCCGGGCCAGCAGCGCCTTGCCCTCGGCGGCCTCGATGGACATCGCGGGCAGCGCGCCGCCCGCGTAGCCGGTGAAGCCGACCCAGCGGCCGGGGGCCTCGCGGTGGGCGAGGACCGCCTTGGCGCCGGCCTCCTTGGCGTGCTGCGCGACCTCGTACAGCGCCCCGTCCGTGACCTTGACCAGGACGATCGCGTCCTTGGCGCCGGCCGCGGCGAGCTCTTCGGGGGTACCGGTGCCCGCGTCGACGAGCGGCGCGGTGCCGTTTCCGTCGAGGTTGTCGCTGCCGGTGGACGCGGTGATCGGGTGCAGGACCGGACCGCCGACGGCCTTCAGCTCGGTGACGAGCGGCGCGGCCGCCCGCCAGTAGCTGGCGAACTCGAAGTCCCCGTCCTCGGCGCGGCCTTCGACGGAGGCGTAGTAGCCGCGGATGGTCCGGCCGCCCATGGCGGTGCCGGCGTGCAGCCAGGTGTCGTCCCAGCTGCGGGCGAAGCCGAGGGTGGTGTTGCGGGCCTCGACGGGCCGGTCGGCCTCGACGGCCAGGCGCCCGGCCTTGCGGGCGTCCAGTACGACGGTGGTGTCCTTCTTCACCTCGACCTGGGGGCGGCCGAGGTAGGTGAGGGAGTCGGTCAGTTCGGCGCCCTCACCGGAGTCGGGGGTGCCGACGAAGGCGGAGAGGAAGTACGCGCCCGGGCGGACCCGGTAGACCTGGTCCACGGAGCCGTCGTTGAAGCGGCGCTCGCCGGTGGCGTCGTCGGTGCCGATGACGTCCAGCGAGGAGGGTCCGGCGGCGGGCTTGCCCGAACGGTCGACGAGCTTGACGCGCAGGGTCACCGTCTGCGGCTCCACGTAGAGCGAGAAGGGGGTGGAGACGCGCACCCCCTTCGCCGTGGCGACGACGCGGCCGGTGACGTCCCCGTACTGGGAGCGCTCCAGCTTCGCGGCCGGGTCGAGGGCGAGGGGCACCTTGACGGTGGCGCCGGCCGGGACGGTCACCGTGCGCCGGTCGAGGCGGGCGACCTGGCTGCGGACGGCCGAGCCGTCGTTGCCGGTGACCGTCTCGACGGCGAGGTCCAGGGTGACCGGGCTCTTGCCGGTGTTGGTGTACGGGACCTCGACGCTGGTGCGGTCGCTGCGGTCCTGCGGCCAGTTGTACGTACCGCCCTGGACGGCGGCGGCGCTCGTGACGGTGGTGTCGAGGGCGGCCTTCACGTCGAGGCGGCCGCCGCCGGTCTCCCGTACGTCCCCGGGGACCCGGGTGTTCGCGGAGCCCACCAGGGCGGCCTTGATCTGCTGGGAGGTCCAGTCGGGGTGGCGCTGCTTGACGATCGCGGCGGCGCCCGCGACGTGCGGGGTGGCCATGGAGGTGCCGGACATCGACTGGTAGGCGTACGCCCCGCGGCCGCCCGCCGCGGCGGCCGAGATCCCGACGCCGGGGGCCGCGATCTCGGGCTTGAGGGTGTGCTGGAGTCCGGCCGGGCCGCGGCTGGAGAAGTTCGCCGTGGTGTCGTCGCGGTCGACGGCGCCCACGGTCAGCGCACTGGCCGCGCAACCGGGCGAGGAGACGGTGTTGTTGCCGGGGCCGGAGTTCCCGGCGGCGATCACGAACAGCGGACCCTGCTGCGAGAGGCGTTCGGCGGCGGCGGCGAGCGGGTCGTCGCAGGCGGTCTGGGAGGGATCGCCGAGGCTCATGGAGACCACGTCGGCCTTGTTCTCGACGGCCCACTCCATACCGGCGATGATCCACGAGTCGAGGCCGTAGCCCCCGTCGTCGAGGACCTTGCCGCTGAGCAGCTCGGCGCCGGGGGCGACGCCCTTCTTGGCTCCGCCGCTCTCGGCTCCGGAGCCGCCGACGGTGGAGATGGTGTGGGTGCCGTGGCCCTGGCGGTCCGCGTCGGTGTCGGAGTCGGTGAAGTTCTTCGATGCCGCGACGCGCCCCTTGAGGTCGGGGTGCTCCAGGTCGGTGCCGGTGTCCAGGACGGCGACCTTGGTGCCCTTGCCGTCGTATCCGGCGGCCCAGGCGGCGTTCGCGCCCACCTGCTGCGTGGAGCGCTCCAGGTTCGCCTGGACCTTGCCGTCCAGCCACAGCTTCTTCAGCCCGCCGGACACGGAGCGCGCGCGGGCGTCCGTACCGGTGACGTCGGCCCAGAAGGCGGCGGCCTGCTGCTTGTCGGCGGCGAGCGCGAGCGCGCCGATGGAGTCCAGGACGAGGGAGCGCTCGGCTCCGCGCGGCGCGGGCGGGGCGCTGCGCGCCACGTCCACGGAGCCGTCGTAGACCGCGATCAGCGGGAGCTTCTTGGCGTGCGCGTCGTCGTAGCCCTGCCGGACGAGGCCGGTGACGTTGAAGAGCTCCTCGTCGACCTTGCCCGCGGCGAGCGCCTTGACCGCGCCCTCGGGGTAGACGTACAGGTCCTTGCCGGACCGGCGGGTCTGCACGAGCGGCTGCGAGCCGTCCTCGCGCGGCATGGCGGTGGCGGCGGTGCGGCCGGCCGCGTCGGTGGAGACCAGGATCCGGTCGCCGGTGACGAGGGTGACGGTGACGGGGGCCGTGGGCTGCTTCGCGGCCTCCTCGCTCCCGACGAGGGGTCTGCCGGCCGGCCCTCCGTCGCTCGGCTGTGCCGTGGACGGACCCACGGCGGTGGCGGCCAGGACGGCCGCGGTGGCCGCTCCCAGCGCCGTACGCGATATCGGGCGCATCGCTCTCCCCAGGTGAATTCCGGCCAACCACTGCATTGCGCGGCAAAGCCGCCGCGTAAATGGCTTCTGGCCAGCGGATGTTGGTGCTGCGGTGGCATGACCTTGGCAGAGCGGCGGGTGGTGCGGCGATGATGTCCGCGGCGGGTTTGCGCCGTGGCCGCTTCCCGCCAGGCGGCGGTGTGCGGGAGTACCGAGAGCGGGGTGGACGGGTTGCTGAGTGCGATAGGCCTGGACGAGGGCCAGGAGTCCGCTTACCGCGCGCTGGTGGCGCTGGGGGCGGCGGAAGTGCCGGACCTCGCCCACCGCCTGGCCCTGCCGGTGCAGCAGACCGAACGGGCGCTGCGGCACCTGGAGCGGCAGGGGCTCGCCGCGCAGTCCTCGGCCCGGCCGGGGCGGTGGGTGGCGGCCCCGCCGGGAGTCGCCCTCGGCGCCCTGCTCACCCAGCAGCGGCACGAGCTGGAGCAGGCGGAGCTGGCGGCGGCGCTGCTGGCCCAGGAGTACCGGGCGGAGGCGGCCGAGCCCGCGGTGCACGACCTGGTGGAGGTGGTGCAGGGCGCGAGTGCGGTGGCGCACCGCTTCCACCAGCTCCAGCTGGGCGCCGTGGAGGAGGTGTGCGCGCTGGTCACCGGCCGGCCGCAGGTGGTGACGGGCACCGAGAACGAGGCCGAGGAACGGGCCTCCGTACGGGGCGTCGAGTACCGGGTGGTGATCGAGCGCGAGGTGCTGACCCTGCCGAGCGGGATCCGCGAGGCGTCGACGGCGCTGGCGCGCGGCGAACGGGTCCGGGTGACGGGGCAGGTCCCCACGAAGCTGGTGATCGCGGACCGGACCCTCGCCATGGTCCCGCTGACGGCGCGCGGCGCGGAGCCGGCGGCGCTGGTGGTGCACGCCTCGGGGCTGCTGGAGTCCCTGATGGGCCTGTTCGAGGCGGTGTGGCGGGAGTCGCTGCCGCTGCGGCTGGGCTCGACCGGTTCGGCGGAGGAGTCGGGGGGCAGCCCCGACGCCACGGACCTGGAGATCCTTTCGCTGCTCCTGGCGGGCATGACCGACGCGAGCGTGGCCAAGCACCTGGAGCTGGGCCTGCGGACGGTGCAGCGGCGGGTGAAGGGCCTGATGGAACTGTCCGGGGTCACGACGCGGCTCCAGCTGGGCTGGCACGCGTACGAGAGGGGCTGGGTGGCCCGATAGGCCCTGGTCGGTCAGGCTGAGCAGATGGAAGGGGCTCAGCTGCTGCTCGTAGGGCTGGTGCTGCTGCTCGGGGTGCTGGGGGTGCTGGTCCCGGGTGTGCCGGGCACCTGGCTGGTGTGGGCGGGGCTGCTGTGGTGGGCGCTGCACGAACGGTCGGCCCTGGCGTGGTCCCTGCTGGTCTCGGCGACGGCCCTGCTGCTGGTGGTCCAGGTCGTGAAGTGGCAGCTGCCGCCCCGGCGGCTGCGGGCGGTGGGGGCCACCTCCCGGATGGCGGCGTACGCGGGGGCCGGGGCGCTGCTGGGCTTCGTACTGATCCCGGTACTGGGGGCGGTCCCCGGCTTCGTGGGGGGCATCTACCTGTGCGAACGGCTCCGGCTGGGCACCCACGGCGAGGCCTGGGCCTCGGTGCGGGCGGTGATGCGGGAGGTGGGGACGAGCGTGCTGGTGGAGCTGTTCGCGTGCCTGCTGGTGGTGGGCGCGTGGGCGGGCGCGGTGGCGGCGGGGGTGTAGGTGTCGGAGGGGTGCCCTAGCCTCGGCCGGAAGGGCACACCCAGCACCCGGAGGGCACCACCATGGCCTCGATGCCGCAGAAGATCACCACGTTCCTGATGTTCGAGGGCCGGGCGGAGGAGGCCATGACCTTCTACACCTCGCTGTTCGAGGACTCCGAGGTCGTCGACATCAGCCGCTACGGCGCCGACGGCCCGGGCCCGGAGGGCACCGTCCTGCACGCCACGTTCGCGCTCGCCGGGCAGCGGTTCATGTGCATCGACAGCCACGTCAAGCACGAGTTCGGCTTCACCCCGGCGGTGTCGCTGTTCGTCCAGTGCGAGAGCGAGGACGAGCTGGACCGCCTCTACGGGGCCCTCGCCGAACAGGGCACGGAGCTGATGCCACTGGGCTCGTACGGGTTCAGCCCCAAGTTCGGCTGGGTGAACGACCGCTTCGGCGTCTCCTGGCAGCTGAACCTGCCGGCGTGAGGGCGGGTACGGCGGGGGCCCTCACGGCCCGGGTTCCTGCGGCCCGGGTTCCTGCCGCCCGGGACCTTTCGGCCTAGGTCCGGCGCCCGATGCGGGGGCGCGCGGCGGCTGCGAGGCTTTGCGGCATGAGGGAGTTCGAGGGTTTCAGCGAGGCGGAGTCGGCGTACCTGCGGTCCCAGCGCCTGGGACGGCTGGCGACCGTGGACGCGGCCGGGCAGCCGCAGGCGAATCCGGTGGGCTTCTTCCCGCAGGAGGACGGGACGGTCCTGGTGGGCGGGATGGCCATGGGCGGTACGAAGAAGTGGCGCAACCTCCAGGGCAACCCGCGGCTGTCCCTGGTGGTGGACGACCTGGTGAGCACCCGCCCGTGGCGGGTCCGGGGCATCGAGATCCGCGGCTACGCCACTCTGGAGACCGGCCCGCACGCGCTGGGTCCGCACTTCGCCCCGGAGGTGATCCGCATCCACCCGGAGCGGATCCACGCGTGGGGCCTCGACGCGTAGCCCGCGCGGGCCGCCGCCCCTGCCAGGCCGGGGAGGAACGGCCGGCCCGCCCCGTCGGCGAGGCCGGACGGGGCGGGCAGGGCCGCGCCCGGGAGGACGGCGGAGCCCGGCCCGGCGGGGCCCACGTACCCGCGGGGGCACGGGCGGGCTCCCCGCAGGGGTCACGCCCGGCCGGTGCGCTTCGCCGCGTAGTTGGCCCGTCCCTCGGCCGACTTCAGCCGCCAGTCACGGCGGATCTCCGAGCGGAGGCGCGCGTCCGTCTTCGCGACGATGCGCTGGTTCTCCCGGAGCAGCTTGCGGTAGCTCTCCAGGCGGCGTTCCGCCAGCTCGCCCGAGTCCACGGCGGCCAGCACCGCGCACCCCGGCTCCGCGACGTGCGCGCAGTCGTGGAAGCGGCACTGCGTCGCGTACTCCTCGATCTCCGAGAAGACCTGGCCCACGCCGATCTCGGCGTCCCAGAGGCCCACGCCGCGCAGCCCGGGCGTGTCGATCAGTACGCCGCCGCCCGGCAGGGCGAGCAGGTTGCGCGTGGTCGTGGTGTGGCGGCCCTTGCCGTCGACCTCGCGGGCCTCCTGGACCTCCATGACCTCGGCGCCGAGCAGCGCGTTGGCCAGCGTGGACTTGCCCGCGCCGGAGATGCCGAGCAGCACGCTGGTGCCGTCCCCGACGACGGCGGCGAGGACGTCCGTGCCCTCGCCGGTGAGGGAGGAGACGGTGAGTACCTGGACCCCCGGCGCGGTGCTCTCCACGTCCTGGACGAGGTGGGCGAGCGTCGCCGGGTCCGGGACCAGGTCCGCCTTGGTGAGGACGACCAGCGGCTGCGCCCCCGACTCCCAGGCCAGGGCCAGGAACCGCTCGATGCGGCCCAGGTCCAGTTCCACGGCGAGGGAGACGGCGATGATCGCGTGGTCGACGTTGGCGGCGAGGATCTGGCCCTCGGACCGCTGCGAGGAGGTGGACCGTACGAAGGCGGTCCGGCGCGGCAGGTACGCCTTGACGTACCGGGGGCTGCCGGCCGCCTCGACGGCGGCCCAGTCACCGGTGCAGATGACCCGGAGCGGGTCGTGCGGGGTGACGAAGGCGGTGTCGGCGCGGACGATGCCGTCCGCGGTCATGAGGTCGCACTGGCCGCGGTCGACGCGTACGACCCGGCCGGGCAGGAGGCCCTGCTCGGCGTACGGGGTGAACTCGGCCGCCCAGGCGCCGTCCCAGCCGAAGGGGGCGAGGGCGTGGGAGAGGGAGGCCTGCGGGAAAGCGGAGAAAGACAAGGGGAACCCTTCACAGGGTGGCCCCGGCCGTACGCGCGCCGGCTCAGCGGCACGCGGAGAAGTATGAGGTCAGCCGGAGACCACGGAAATGACATCGATGGCCTTCTGATTGCGGGCAGCGCCCTGCGCGACGACAGTCATCAATGAACTCACCTCCGGGTCATGCACATGCTGATGGTTCCGCACCGGTCGGCGGGAACGGATCCACCGTAACAAGCCTCTTCCCGCGGACGCCAGTTCTTTTTCCGGGGCCGGCGCTCCCGGGTCGTCACCCGTCAGTGCCGGACGGTCGGATCGAAGCGGACGGGCAGGTACTTGATCCCGTTGATGAAGTCCGAGCGCAGCCTGCGGACTTGGCCGGTGACGCCGAAGCCGGGGTGGCGGCGCAGCAGTTCGCGGATCAGCGCCTTGATCTGCGTACGGGCCAGGCCCGCGCCCAGGCAGAAGTGCGGGCCGCCGCCGCCGAAGGCGAGGTGGTCGTTCGGGGCGCGGCGGATGTCGAAGGTGAAGGGGTCGGCGAAGACCTCCTCGTCGCGGTTGGCGGACGTGTAGAAGGTGACGACCTTCTGGCCCGCGGCGATCGGGCGGCCGCGCAGGACGGTGTCGCGCGTCGCGGTGCGCCGGAAGTTGTGGATCGAGCCGCCCCAGCGCAGGAACTCCTCGGTGGCCGAGGTCCACAGCGCCTCGTCGTGCGGGGCCGCCGCCAGTTCGGCGCGGGCGGCGGGGTGCTCGGCGAGCGCGAGCACGGTGGCGGACAGCAGGTTGCGGGTGGTCTCGTTGCCCGCGACGCACAGCAGCACGAAGAACATGTTGATCTCGTGCGGGGTGAGCCGGTCCCCGTCCACCTCCGCGTGGACCAGGGTGGAGAGGATGTCCTCCCGGGGGCGGGCCCGCCGCTCGGCCGCCAGCGCGTCGCAGTAGGCATAGATCTCGGCGGCGGCCAGGTCACTGTCGTGCCGGCCCGCCGAGAGCTCCGGGTCCTGGCCGCCGGCCATCCGGTTGCTCCAGTCGAAGACCAGCCGCTCGTCGCCCTGCGGTACGCCGACCATCTCGCAGATCGTCTGGATGGGCAGCCAGGCCGCCACCTCGGAGACGAAGTCCATGTCCCGGCCCGGGACGACGGCCGTGTCCACCAGGGCCGTCGCCCGCTCACCGATGCGGGCGGCCAGCCGGCGCACCACCCTGGGGGTGAAACCCGCGCTGACCAGGGCGCGGTAGCGGGAGTGGCGCGGGGCGTCCATGCCGAGCAGGACCAGCCTGAGGGTCTCCAGGGATTCGGGGCTCTGGTCGCGCACCATGAAGGAGCCGAGCTCCGTGGACCAGAGCTCGGGGTCGCGGCTGACCGCCTTGACGTCGGCGTGCCGCGTGACGGCGTAGAAGCCCTGGTGGCCGCCCGGCACCTCGTGCCAGTGGACCGGGTCCTCGCGACGCAGCCGGGTGAACTGCTCGTGCGGGACCCCGCGGGCCCAGGTGTCCTCCAGCAGGTCCACTTCACCGGTGGGGGTCACGGTCCACTTCCCTTCAGCGGGTTCAGCAGGTCCGGACGGGTCCGGGAGGTCTTCAGGAGAGGTGCAAGGGGAGCCAAGGGGGTCAAGGGGCAGGGGGGTCAAGGAGGGCTCAGGAGCGCGCCGAGCGCTTCCACGACGAGGGCGTCGGGAATGCCCTGCGGATCGAGGCGGTGCTGCATGGCCAGGCCGAGCAGGACGCCCAGGACCAGGGCCCCGGTCTCCTCCGGCGGGCGGGTGAGGGGTGTGCCGGTGGCCTCGCCCCAGTCGGCGAGGCCCTCGCCGAGCTGGGCCCGGATCTCGGCGTAGCGCTGGGCCAGCAGGCCGCCGACGAGCGGCCCGCGGGCGGCGTACAGCCACAGCTCCGCCTCCAGCAGCAGCCAGGAGTCCCCGCGGTCGGGGCGAGGGCGGGTGAGGCTTTTCCACATCGCGGAGAAGTGCACGGCGGGGTCCGCGCTGCCGGCGATCTCGGCGGCGAGCTCCTCGGCGGTGCGCTCCTTCCACACTTCGAGGAGCGCCAGCAGCAGGCCCTCCTTGCCGCCGAAGTGGCTGTAGAGCGCGCCGGTGGTGCGGCCGGCGGCGTCGGCCACCGCCTCCGCCGAGACGGCGTGGAAGCCCTTGCGGGCGAAGAGCTCGGCGGCCGCGTCGATGAGCCGGGTACGGGTCTCCGACTTGCGCCGCTCCTGTCGGCCGGGCGGGGGCGCGGCATCCGGCTCCGCCTGCGGCTGCGGCTCCGGCTCCGGCTCCGGCTCCGGCTCCGGCTCCGGCTCCGGCTCCGGCTCCGGCTCCGGCTGCGAACCGCGGGCATGCGAACCGAGGGGATGCGACCGGCGGTTCGGCGAGGTCATGGACGGCTCCCGGAAGTTATGTCGGCTACCCGATATAACTTGCGCCCGACCCTGACGGTCCGTCAATCCCCGTGCACCGGCCACTGCGGACGGCGACGGCCCCGGACCGTCTCCGGGCCGTCTCCGGACGGTGCGACCGGCGCGACCGACCGGGTCCGGCGGACCGGCCGGGCCATGTCCGTTTCGTTCAAGACGCCCGCGTCCGGGGCTGCCTAGCCTGCTCCCATGACTCCCCGACTCGATGTGATCGGCCTGGTCGTCTCCGACATGGCCGCCTCCCTCGCCTTCTACCGCCGCCTCGGGCTGGACGTCCCCGCCGGGTCCGACGACCAGCCGCACGTCGAGGCCACCCTGCCCGGCGGACTGCGGGTCGCCTGGGACACGGAGGAGACCATCCGCTCCTTCGACCCGTCCTTCACCCCGCCCACCGGCGGCGCCGGCCGCCTCGGGCTGGCCTTCCTGTGCGACTCCCCCGCCGAGGTGGACGCCCTGTACGCCGAGCTGACCGACGCCGGGTACCCCGGGCACCTGAAGCCCTGGGACGCCTTCTGGGGCCAGCGCTACGCCGTGCTCCTCGACCCGGACGGCTGCGAGGTCTCGCTGTTCGCCCCGGCGGAGGCCGCCGCGTAGGTTCCGAGCGTGGTCCCGGCCAGCGCGCGGACCTCGCGGGCCAGGTGCGCCTGGTCGGCGTACCCGGCCACGGCGGCCACCTCGGCGTACGGCATCCCGGACCGGGCCAGCGCGAGGGCGCGGCGCAGCCGGAGGATCCGGCCGAGGGTCCGGGCCCCGTACCCGAAGGCGTCGAGCGAGCGCCGGCGCAGCTGGCGCTCCCCCAGGCCCACCGCCGCGGCGATCCCGGCCACGGCGTCCCCGGCGCGGAGCCGGGCCACGACCTCGGCGGCCAGCGGGTCCGGCGGACCGGCTTCGGCGGCGCGGCGGGCGGCGAGCTCCTCCAGTCCGGCGCACGGGTCCCCGTACCCCGCGACCCGCCCGGCGAGGCGGCGTACCTCCCGGGCCGGCCAGAGGTCGGCCAGTTCGACCCGCCGGTCCCGCAGCAGGTGGGCCGGTACGCCGAGCAGCGCGGGCGCGGCGCCGGGCGCGAGCCGGATGCCGCTGAAGGTGCCGCCCGGGACCTCCCCGGCGGGATGCGGCCCGGTGTCGGGCCCGGCCACCAGCAGCCGCTCCCCGGCCCACATCAGGTCCATGCACCCGTCGGGCAGCACGACCCCGCCGCCGCCCCCGGCGCGCCACAGCACGGCTCCGGGCACGGCTGACGAACGCCTTTCCTCGTACACCCCTCCAGGCTAGGCCGTGTCGCGCCGGCCGGGCCGGCTCCTGCCCGCTTCGAAGATCGTTGGAATCCTCACGGAACCGCGGGTAGGGTCGCCACGACCATTGGTTCCAGGGGGAGTTGAGACGTGACCGGGACAGTCGGGCAGCCCGATCCTGAGGGTGTGCCGCCCAGGCCCGACGAGCCGCCGCACCCGGTGGCCGGGGCGGGAGCGGTCCCGGCCGGGCACCCGCCGCGCTGGGCCTGGTGGGTGATCGGGATCGTCGTCCCGGTGCTGGGCACGGCAGCCACCGTGTTCGCGACGACGGGGAAGAAGGACCCGTCGCCGCCCGCCACGGGTGCGCCGGCGCCCGCGTCTGCATCGGCGCCGTCGGCCGCCCCGGCGTCGGGGCCCCCGGGGTCCGCGACCCCGTCCGTCGGCCCGGTCACCCCCTTGCCCGGCCCCTCCTCCGTCTCGGCGAGCCCGCCGGCCGCCCCGGACCTGTCGGCTCCGGCCGGCTACCAGGTGCGGCAGGGCCGCTGGGGCGTCGCTCCTCCCCTCTGCGGAGGGACCCTGCTCGTCGACCTCGACGCCGGGGTGTCCACGACCGCCGCACTGAGGTCGACCAGCGCCGAGGTGCCCGCGGAGCTGACCGCCCGCACGGAGCTGGAGTACCGGCCCCACTCCCAGGGCTGCGGCATGTCCGGCATCACTCCCTCGTCCACGGAACTGCGGTCGGCCGTCGGCCGCCAGGTGGGCGTGCTGCGCGCGGATCAGCCCCAGACCTTCGAGAACTGCCGGTCGGCCGCCGGGACGGGCTTCGGCGCCGTACGGATGGGGGGCAAGACAGCGCAGGAGCGGGGCCTGGTGCGCGGCGCGGCCCTGTGCTCCGTCACCGACCAGGGCTCCGTGGCCATGGCCCGCGTCGAGGACCTCGGCAGCGACGCCGCCCCGGCCGTGGGCGGGGGGCTCGTAGTCTGGTCCAAGGGCTGATCCGCGTCCCCGGCCCGGTGGCGGGGTTCAGTGCTTGCGCAGCCGCGACGAGTAGTCCTCCGGCGGCAGGAATTTGGACCAGCGCTCCGGGAACTCCGAGGGCATGCCCTCGTCCTCGTCGTCCTCCGACTCGCCCTCCGCCATCGCCCGCCAGGCGGCGGCCCGCGCGATCAGCTGCGCGGCCTCCGCCTCGCGGGCCCGTTCGTTGGCCTCGCGCGCCGCGGCCGTGGCCACGGAGGGCCAGACCCGGTCGATGGCGGCGTTGACGGCCGCGCCGACGAGGACCGCGAAGGCCGAGATGCCGATCCACAGCAGGACCGCCACCGGGGCGGCGAGGGATCCGTAGATCGTCGGCCCTTCCACGGTGTTGGTCAGGTAGATCCGCAGCAGGAACGAGCCGAACACCCACATCGCGAGGGCCACCAGCGCGCCCGGCACGTCCTCGATCCACGGCGAGCGCACGGGTACGGACACGTGGTACAGCGTCGTGAGGAAGACGATGGACAGCAGGGTCACGGTCGGCCAGTACAGCACCGCGATGACTTCCGTGCCCCAGGGCACGAGCCGTACCACCGCGTCCGGTCCCACCACCATCAGCGGCAGCACGATCGCGCCGATCAGCAGCGCGATCACGTACAGGAGGAAGGCCAGCAGCCGGGTCTTGACGATTCCGCGGTGCCCGTCGAGCCCGTACATGACGGTGATGGTGTCGATGAAGACGTTGACCGCCCGGGACCCCGACCACAGGGCGAAGGCGAAGCCGAGGGAGATCAGGTCGGGGCGGCCGCGGCTGGTCACGTCGTCGAGCAGGGGCTTGGCGATGTCGTTGACGCCCCGGTCGGAGAGCACCGTGCCGACGGCTCCCAGGATGTTCTCCTCGATGCTGGCCACGGTGGTGGTGTCGGTCCAGTTGTCCACGTAGCCCAGCAGGCCGAGCAGGCCGAGGAAGAGCGGCGGCATCGAGAGCAGCGTGAAGAAGGCCGCCTCGGCCGCGAGTCCGAGGATGCGGTACTCGATGCACGAGTTGACGGTGTCTTTCAGCAGCAGCCAGGCCATCTTGCGCTTCGATACGTTGCGGTAGAGGGCGCGGGCCCGATGGAGCCGCCCTGGGATCCACTCGGGTGTTTCTTTTGCTGGCTGCACGTCCTTACGGTATCCGCATGGCAGCCACCACCCACACAGTCACCAATCAGCCCCCGCCGCTCGTGGGCCACGACGTCTACGGCGGAGACCGGGCCCTCAGCGAGGGCGTGGAGCGGCATCTCGCCCAGGCGGAGCCGGAACTCCTCGCCCAGGTAAGGGAGGAACTGACCGGCCTCGGGCTGTCCGCGGGCTCCGCGCAGGCCCAGGAATGGGGTACTCAGGCGAACGAGTGTCCGCCCAAGTTGCGGACGCACGACCGGTACGGCAACCGGATCGACGAGGTGGAGTTCCACCCGGCCTGGCACCGGCTGCTCGGGCACGCCGTGACGAGCGGGCTCACCGACGCCTGGGGCCGTCCGGCCGGGCATCTGCGCCGGGCCGCCGGGTTCTTCGTGTGGTCGCAGGTCGAGGCGGGGCACGGCTGCCCCGTCTCGATGACGCACGCCGCCGTGCCGGCGCTGCGGACCGATCCGGCGCTTGCCGCCGAGTGGGAGCCGCGGCTGACCTCGCACGTGTACGAGGAGGGGCTGCGGCCGGCCGGGCAGAAGGCCGGCGCGCTCTTCGGCATGGGGATGACGGAGAAGCAGGGCGGCAGCGACGTACGGGCGAACACGACGGCCGCGGTGCCGCTGGACGCGTCCGGCGAGTACCTGCTGACCGGGCACAAGTGGTTCTGCTCGGCGCCGATGTCCGACGGGTTCCTGGTGCTGGCACAGGCTCCGGGCGGGCTGACCTGCTTCCTGGTGCCGCGGGTGCTGCCGGACGGTACGCGCAACGTCTTCGCGATCCAGCGGCTGAAGGACAAGCTGGGCAACCGGTCGAACGCGTCGAGCGAGGTGGAGTTCGACGGGACCTGGGCGCGGCGGGTGGGCGAGGAGGGCCGCGGGGTGCGGACCATCATCGAGATGGTCGCCGCGACCCGGGTGGACTGCGTCATCGGATCGGCCGCGCTGATGCGGCAGGCGCTGACGCAGGCCGTCCACCACGCGGAGCACCGCTCTGCTTTCGGAGCGGTGCTCATAGACCAGCCGCTGATGCGCAACGTGCTCTCCGACCTGGCCCTGGAGTCGGAGGCCGCCACCACCCTGGCCCTGCGGCTGGCGGCGGCCCAGGACGCGGGCACCGAGCAGGAGAAGGCCTTCCTGCGCCTCGCCGTGCCCGCCGCCAAGTACTGGGTGACCAAGCGCTGTACGCCGATGGTCGCCGAGGCCCTGGAATGTCTGGGCGGCAACGGCTACGTAGAGGAGTCGGGGATGCCGAGACTGCTGCGCGAATCCCCGCTGAACTCGATCTGGGAGGGCTCGGGCAATGTACAGGCGCTGGACGTACTGCGCGCCCTGCAGCGCGAGCCGCAGGCGCTGGGCGCCTTCCTGGAAGAGGTCGGCCAGGCCCGGGGTGCCGACCACCGGCTGGATTCGGCCATCAAGAACCTGCTGACGGAGCTCGCCGACCTGGAGGGCATCGAGGCCCGGGCCCGCCGCGTGGTGGAGCGCATGACGCTGGTGCTCCAGGGGTCGCTGCTGGTGCGGTGGGCCCCGTCCGAGGTGGCGGACGCCTTCTGCGCCTCGCGGCTGGGGGGCGACTGGGGCGCGGCCTTCGGCACGCTGCCGCACAGCCTGGGCCTGGGCGCGATCGTGGAACGGGCGCGGATCACGGGCCCGGACGACGCCCCCTGAGCACTGTCCGGGTGCTTCCCGAGCGGTCCCCAAACCGCTCCGGGCCGGGATCCGGGCCCGTTGACCTGGATCAGGGGTGGCGCCGCGCCGACTCGGCACCACCCCTGGTCCGAGAAGCCCCGAGGAGGAGCTGTCACGCCGCTGGGCGGCGTCCGGACAGTTTCGGTCGGGCGACCGGGACTTGGCGAGAGTTGCATACCGTTGCAACCTTTGAGTCGGCGGCTGCCCGCCGGGGGCGCCGGGGACACGGCGCTCCCGGGACCGTGCGGGCGGCCGCGGTCGTACGTCCTGTTCCGCACGGGGAGGTTCCGGTGGCCGACACCGCAGGCAGCATGGTCGATGTGGCGCGCATCTCGGCCATGGACGCACGGGATGCCGCACGTCTGCTGAAGGGGGTGCGGGCGGCCGCGCTGGCCGGGGACCGGCCGCCGGCCGCGCCGCGCCCGGAGATCGCCGAGTCCTGGCGCCGGATGCTGGCCGGCGGGGTGCACCCGGACCGCGACGCCCGCTCGCGCATGCTGTCGGCGGCGGAGACCGAGGAACGGCGGCACGTGTCACCGCTGCGGGAGATCCTGCCGGTGCTGCGGGAGGGGCTGCTGCCGGCCCTGGACGAGGCCCTGCACATCATGGTCGTCGCCGACGCGGAGGGCCGGCTGCTGTGGCGGGAGGGCCACCGTTCCATCCTGCGCAAGGCGGACCGGCTCGGCTTCTCGGTGGGCGCCGACTGGGACGAGGCCGTGGTCGGCACGAACGGCGTGGGCACGGCCCTGGTGGCCCGGCGGCCGGTGCAGGTGTTCTCGGCGGAGCACTTCGTCTCCAGCCACCACGACTGGACCTGCGCGGGGGCGCCCGTACGCGACCCCCGGGACGGGCGGCTGCTGGGCGTGGTCGACGTCAGCGGGCCGCTGGCCACCATGCATCCGGCGACGCTGGCCTGGGTGAGCTCGGTGGCCCGGCTCGCGGAGCGGGAGCTGCGGGTCCGCCACCTGGAGTCGCTGGAGCGGCTGCGGGCGGTGGCCTCCCCGCTGCTGGCCCGGCTGCCGGGCCGGGCCCTGGCGGTGGACCCGCACGGCTGGACGGCGGCGGTGACGGGGCTGGCCCCGACGGACCGCGTGCCGCTGCCGAAGGCGTTCGGGCCGGGCCGGGTGTGGGTGCCGCAGCTCGGGGACTGCGTGGTGGAGCCGCTGCCCGGCGGCTGGCTGCTGCGGATCGCGGAGGACCGTACGGACGCCGCGGTGACCCGGGTCGTCCTGGACCTCAGCCGGGCGGGCGCCTGGTCGGCGACGGTCTACGGGGCCGCCGGGAGCTGGTCGCAGGAGCTGAGCCCGCGCCACGCGGAGCTGTTGTTCCTGCTCGCGGAGAGCCCGCGGGGGCGCTCGGCGGCGGAGCTCTCGGCGGAGCTGTTCGGCGACCCGACCCGCACGGTGACGGTCCGCGCGGAGATGTCCCGCGTACGGCGCCACCTGGCGGGCGTCCTGACCCATCGGCCGTACCGCTTCGCCGCGGAGGTCGAGGTGGAGCTGATCCGCCCGCAGGATCCCGCCGCGCTGCTCCCGCACTCCACGGCTCCCGCGGTGATCAGGGCCCGCCTGGGCCACCGGGGGTCCGGCATGGTTCCCTGACGTGCATGAGCACCATCACCCTCACCACCTGGTCCCTGGAAATGACCTCCGCGTCGGACCTCGTCCCGGCGGCCGTCCCGGGTCCGGAGATCACGATCGCCCGCGCCGAGGTCCCGTCCCCGGAGTTCAGCCGCTTCCTCTACGCCTCCGTGGGCGGGGACATCCACTGGACGGACCGGCTGTCGCTGACCCGCGCGCAGTGGGTGGAGCAGCTGGACCGGCCGGGCGTGGAGACCTGGGTCGCCTACGACCGCGGCACCCCGGCGGGGTACGTGGAGTTCGACCCGCAGGACGACGGTGTGGTGGAGATCATCTACTTCGGCCTCCTCCCGGACTTCCGGGGCCGCCGCATCGGCGGGCACCTGCTGTCGGTGGGCATCGCCCGGGCGTGGGACCTCGCGTCGCGCTGGCCGGACCGGGAGCCGACGCGCCGCGTCTGGCTCCACACGTGCAGCCTGGACGGCCCGACGGCGATGGACAACTACCTGCGGCGCGGCTTCAAGCTCTTCAAGACGGAGACGGAACCCATGGAGGAGGCCCCGACGCCCGGCCCCTGGCCCGGCGCGTAGCCCCTCCGGGGTCGGTCCGCCGGCTCCCCTCCGGGGTCGGTCCGCCGATCCCTGCCGGAGCCGGGCCGGGTCTGCCCCCAGGCTCGGCTGCGCGAGCCCGGCTCCGCCGGGACCCGGGGCTCCGCCCCGGACCCCGCTCCTCAAACGCCGGAGGGGCTGGACTGTCCGAGGCGCGGGGACGGAAGCCGCGAGGCGGCGCAAAACGCGTGACCCCCGTCACGGCGTCCCAGGATCCGGGACGACTTCGTCCGTATTGTGGACAGTAGTGGACTCCTCCAATCGGCACATGACACGCTTCCGCCATGAATGGAGCTGGAATTGCCTTGGTGAGTCGGCGGCACGTCGACCTCGGCCGCATGTCCAGCGCCATGTGTCCGGCCTGCTGACGGAACCAGCCACAGCCGTAGACACCCCTCAAGCCCCCTGAGGCCGAGTACCGCCACGCCCACCGGCACGACGGCGGCACTCAGCCGCACCCGCCTGCAGCGTCGCAGGTCACCGCAGTACCAGGGGTCACGCCGCCGCTCCCCCTGCCCTGCCTTGAGCCGTTGAAGAAGGACGTACCGTCATGGCCGCCACCCCCGAAACGCCCGCTGCCGCCCCCGCAGCCGCCGCGCGCCGCAAGAGCGGCCGTCACCGCGGTGAGGGCCAGTGGGCCGTCGGACACCACACGCCCCTCAACGGCAACGAGCAGTTCAAGAAGGACGACGACGGTCTCAACGTGCGGACACGCATTGAGACGATCTACTCCAAGACGGGTTTCGACTCGATCGACCCCAACGACCTGCGCGGCCGCATGCGCTGGTGGGGCCTCTACACCCAGCGCAAGCCCGGGATCGACGGCGGCAAGACCGCGATCCTGGAGCCGGAGGAGCTGGACGACAAGTACTTCATGCTGCGCGTGCGCATCGACGGCGGCCGGCTGACCACCGAGCAGCTGCGCGTCATCGGCGAGATCTCCCAGGAGTTCGCGCGCGGCACCGCCGACCTCACCGACCGCCAGAACGTGCAGTACCACTGGATCCGGATCGAGGACGTCCCGGAGATCTGGCGCCGCCTGGAGGCCGTCGGCCTGTCCACCACCGAGGCCTGCGGTGACACGCCCCGCGTCATCCTCGGCTCGCCGGTCGCCGGCATCGCCCAGGACGAGATCATCGACGGCACCCCCGCCATCGACGAGATCTACCGCCGCATCGTGGGCAACCCGGACTTCTCCAACCTGCCGCGCAAGTTCAAGTCGGCGGTCTCCGGCTCGCCGCTGCTCGACGTGGCGCACGAGATCAACGACATCGCCTTCGTCGGCGTGACCCACCCCGAGCACGGCCCCGGCTTCGACGTCTGGGTCGGCGGCGGCCTCTCCACCAACCCCAAGCTGGGCGTGCGCCTGGGCACCTGGGTCTCGCTGGACGAGGTCCCGGACGTCTACGAGGGCGTCATCTCGATCTTCCGCGACTACGGCTACCGCCGCCTGCGCACCCGAGCCCGGCTGAAGTTCCTCGTCGCCGACTGGGGCCCGGCCAAGTTCCGCCAGGTCCTGGAGGACGAGTACCTGAAGCGGAAGCTGACCGACGGCCCCGCGCCCGAGCAGCCCTCCGGCCAGTGGCGCGACCACGTGGGCGTCCACCAGCAGCAGGACGGCCGCTTCTACGTCGGCTTCGCGCCGCGCGTCGGCCGCGTCGACGGCGCCACCCTCACCAAGATCGCGGACGTGGCCGAGCAGCACGGCTCCGGCCGGCTGCGCACCACCGCCGAGCAGAAGATGATCGTGCTCGACATCGAGGCCGACCAGGTCGACTCGGTGGTCGCGGCCCTGGAGGCGCTGGACCTGCGGGTCAAGCCGTCCCCGTTCCGCCGCGGCACGATGGCCTGCACCGGCATCGAGTTCTGCAAGCTGGCCATCGTCGAGACGAAGGCGCGCGGCGCCTCGCTGATCGACGAGCTGGAGCGCCGCCTGCCGGACTTCGCCGAGCCGCTGACCATCAACATCAACGGCTGCCCGAACGCCTGCGCCCGCATCCAGGTGGCGGACATCGGTCTCAAGGGCCAGCTGGTCCTGGACGACGACGGCAACCAGGTGGAGGGCTACCAGGTCCACCTGGGCGGCGCCCTCGGCCTGGAGGCCGGCTTCGGCCGCAAGGTCCGCGGCCTCAAGGTCACCTCGGAGGGCCTGCCCGACTACGTCGAGCGGGTCGTCAAGCAGTACGAGGAGCAGCGCGAGGACGGCGAGCGGTTCGCGGCGTGGGTCGCCCGCGCGGACGAGAAGAGCCTGTCGTGAGCGAGCGCGCCGCACCGTTCTACTGCCCGTACTGCGGCGACGAGGACCTGTTTCCGAACGAGACCGGTCACGGCGCCTGGGAATGCCGGGCGTGCAACCGGGCCTTCCAGCTGAAGTACCTCGGGCTGCTGTCCCGGGGTGTTCGGTCCGACGCAGCTGGAGGGGAAGAGATATGACGACGGTTCAGGAAACCGGGACGAGGAACCTGAAGGAACTGGCCGAGCAGGCGGGCCGGGACCTGGAGGACGCCTCCGCGCTGGAGATCCTGCGCTGGGCGGCCGACACCTTCGGCGAGAAGTTCGCCGTGACCTCCTCCATGGAGGACGCGGTCGTCGCCCACCTGGCCTCCCGGGTCCGCCCCGGCGTGGACGTGGTCTTCCTCGACACGGGCTACCACTTCGAGGAGACCATCGGCACCCGTGACGCGGTCGAGGCCGTGATGGACGTCAAGGTCATCACGCTCACCCCGCGCCAGAGCGTCGCCGAGCAGGACGCCCAGTACGGGCCGAAGCTGCACGACCGGGACCCCGACCTGTGCTGCGCGCTGCGCAAGGTCAAGCCGCTGGAAGAGGGCCTGACCGCGTACGAGGCGTGGGCGACGGGCCTGCGCCGCGACGAGTCCCCGACCCGGGCTAACACCCCGGTCGTCGGCTGGGACGAGAAGCGGCAGAAGGTCAAGGTCTCGCCGATCGCCCGCTGGACCCAGGACGACGTGGACGCCTACGTCGCCGAGCACGGCGTACTCACCAACCCCCTGCTGATGGACGGTTACACCTCCGTCGGCTGCGCCCCCTGCACCCGCCGGGTCGCGGAGGGCGAGGACGCCCGGGCCGGCCGCTGGGCCGGACGGGGCAAGACCGAGTGCGGACTGCACGGCTGATGACGAGCGCACGGCTGATGACGAACACCACGGAACCGACGGAGAAGAAGCAGATGAGCGTGAGCGACCAGGGCGCCACCGTGTGGCTGACCGGGCTGCCGAGCGCGGGCAAGACCACCATCGCCTACGCGCTGGCCGAGCGGCTGCGCACCGAGGGCCACCGGGTGGAGGTCCTCGACGGCGACGAGATCCGCGAGTTCCTCTCCGCAGGCCTGGGCTTCTCCCGCGAGGACCGGCACACCAACGTCCAGCGGATCGGCTTCGTCGCCGAGCTCCTCGCGAGCAACGGCGTCAAGGCACTCGTACCGGTGATCGCGCCGTTCGCGGACAGCCGGGAGGCCGTCCGCAAGCGGCACGCCGCCGAGGGCACCTCGTACCTGGAGGTCCACGTGGCCACCCCGGTCGAGGTCTGCTCCGAGCGGGACGTGAAGGGTCTGTACGCCAAGCAGGCGGCGGGCGAGATCTCCGGTCTGACCGGGGTCGACGACCCGTACGAGGCACCGGAGTCCCCGGACCTCCGTATCGAGTCGCACACGCAGTCCGTGCAGGAGTCGGCCTCGGCCCTGCACGCGCTGCTCACCGAGAGGGGTCTGGCATGACGACCACCGTCGCACACGTCCACGACGAGACGGATGCGCCCTACGCGCTGTCGCACCTCGACGCCCTCGAGTCGGAGGCCGTGCACATCTTCCGCGAGGTGGCGGGCGAGTTCGAGAAGCCGGTGATCCTTTTCTCCGGCGGCAAGGACTCCATCGTCATGCTGCACCTGGCGCTGAAGGCGTTCGCGCCGGCGCCGGTGCCCTTCACGCTGCTGCACGTCGACACGGGGCACAACTTCCCCGAGGTGCTGGAGTACCGCGACCGCACGGTCGAGGAGCACGGGCTGCGCCTGCACGTGGCGTCCGTCCAGGACTACATCGACGCGGGCAAGCTGCGCGAGCGTCCGGACGGCACCCGCAACCCGCTGCAGACCGTCCCGCTGACCGAGGCGATCCAGCAGCTCAAGTTCGACGCCGTCTTCGGCGGCGGCCGCCGCGACGAGGAGAAGGCCCGCGCCAAGGAGCGGGTGTTCAGCCTCCGCGACGAGTTCTCCCAGTGGGACCCGCGCCGCCAGCGCCCCGAGCTGTGGCAGCTCTACAACGGCCGCCACGCGCCCGGTGAGCACGTGCGCGTCTTCCCGCTCTCCAACTGGACCGAGCTGGACGTGTGGCAGTACATCGCCCGCGAGGGCATCGAGCTGCCGGAGATCTACTTCGCCCACGAGCGGGAGGTCTTCCAGCGCAACGGCATGTGGCTGACGGCCGGCGAGTGGGGCGGCCCGAAGGAGGGCGAGACGCCCGAGACGCGTCTCATCCGCTACCGCACCGTCGGTGACATGTCCTGCACCGGCGCCGTCGACTCCGATGCCGCCACGCTGGACGCCGTGATCGCCGAGATCGCCGTCTCCCGGCTCACCGAGCGGGGCGCGACCCGCGCCGACGACAAGATGTCCGAGGCCGCGATGGAAGACCGCAAGCGCGAAGGGTACTTCTAGAAATGACCAGCACCACCGAGCAGTTCGCCGACCTGTCGGCGACCACGCTGCTGCGCTTCGCGACCGCCGGTTCCGTCGACGACGGCAAGTCCACCCTGGTGGGCCGGCTGCTGCACGACTCGAAGTCGGTCCTGACCGACCAGATGGAGGCCGTCGAGGCCGTCTCCGCCCAGCGCGGCCAGGACGCCCCCGACCTCGCGCTGCTGACCGACGGCCTGCGGGCCGAGCGGGAGCAGGGCATCACCATCGACGTCGCGTACCGCTACTTCGCCACCGCGCGCCGCCGGTTCATCCTCGCGGACACCCCGGGGCACGTGCAGTACACCCGCAACATGGTCACCGGCGCCTCCACCGCCGACCTGGCCGTGGTCCTGGTCGACGCCCGCAACGGCGTGATCGAGCAGACCCGCCGGCACGCGGCCGTCGCGGCCCTGCTGCGGGTCCCGCACGTGGTCCTGGCCGTCAACAAGATGGACCTGGTGGGCTACGCGGAGCCGGTCTTCGCGGCGATCGCCCAGGAGTTCACCGCGTACGCCTCGGACCTGGGCGTCCCGGAGATCACCGCGATCCCGATCTCGGCCCTGGCCGGGGACAACGTGGTCGAGCCGTCCGCGAACATGGACTGGTACGGCGGCCCGACGGTCCTGGAGCACCTGGAGACCGTCCCGGTCAGCCACGACCTGACGGCCTGCCCGGCGCGCTTCCCGGTGCAGTACGTGATCCGCCCGCAGTCCGCCGAGCACCCCGACTACCGCGGCTACGCGGGCCAGATCGCCTCCGGCGTGCTGCGCGTCGGCGAGGCCGTGACGGTGCTGCCCTCGGGCCGTACCAGCACGATCGTGGGCATCGACGCGCTCGGCGAGAGCGTCGACATCGCCTGGGCCCCCCAGTCGGTGACGCTGCGGCTCGCGGACGACATCGACATCTCGCGCGGCGACCTGATCGCTCCGTCCGTGAGCGCCCCGGCCACCACGCAGGACGTCGAGGCGACGGTCTGCCACGTGGCGGACCAGCCCCTGGCCGTCGGTGCCCGCGTGCTGATCAAGCACACGACGCGCACGGTCAAGGCGATCGTCAAGGAGATCCCCTCGCGGCTGACCCTGGACGACCTGTCCCAGCACCCGAACCCCGGGCAGCTCGTGGCCAACGACATCGGCCGCGTGGTCGTCCGTACCGCCGAGCCGCTCGCGCTCGACGCGTACGCCGACTCGCGCCGCACCGGGTCCTTCCTGCTGATCGACCCGGCCGACGGCACCACCCTGGCGGCGGGCATGGCGGGCGAGTCCTTCGCCTCCAAGGCCGAGACCACCGTCCAGGCGGATGAAGAAGGGTGGGACTTCTAACCCATGCTCTCCGACATCTACTCCACCTTCGCCAAGGAAGGCGGCCGCGTAGGCAGCGGCCGCCTCGGCAGCGGCCAGGGAGGGGTGGCGCGATGTGCGCGATGACCGAATCGCCGTCGGCATCCCGCAGTCGCACCCACACCCCCCACGAGCTCCACCCGGCCCTGCTCCACAGACGAAGACCCGCGTCGTGATCGCACGGCGCTCCGAGAGGAAGTCCTCCCGTGCCTGCCACCGGTACCACCCGCACTGCACTTTCCCGTAAGACCGGCCTGCGCCGCGGCATCGCCGCCGCTGCCGCCCTGCCGCTCCTGATCGGTGCGCTCGCCTCCTGCGGCTACGGCTCCGAGGCCAAGAAGGACGAGCCCAAGGACAAGGCCGCCAACGTGGCCGGCACGGGCGAGAAGCTCTCCGCCTCCGAGGTCCGCATCGGGTACTTCCCGAACCTGACCCACGCCACGGCGCTCGTCGGCCTCCAGGAAGGCCTGATCGAGAAGGAACTGAACGGCACCAGGATCAAGCCGCAGGCCTTCAACGCCGGCCCCTCCGAGATCGAGGCGCTCAACGGCGGCTCTCTCGACATCGGCTTCATCGGCCCCTCGCCGGCCATCAACGGCTACGTGAAGTCCAAGGGCTCCAACCTGCGGATCATCTCCGGTTCCGCCTCCGGCGGCGTGAAGCTCGTCGTGAACCCGGACAAGATCAAGACCCTGGACGACCTCAAGGGCAAGAAGATCGCCACCCCGCAGAAGGGGAACACGCAGGACGTCGCGTTCCTCAACTGGATCTCCGAGAAGGGCTGGACGGTCGACCCGGAGTCCGGCAAGGGTGACGTCTCCGTCGTCCGCACGGACAACAAGGTCGCCCCGGATGCCTTCAAGCAGGGCTCGATCGACGGTGCCTGGGTGCCGGAGCCCACGGCCTCCAAGCTCGTCTCCGACGGCGGCTCCGTCCTCCTCGACGAGACCGCCCTGTGGCCCGACAAGAAGTTCGTGATCACGAACATCATCGTGTCGCAGAAGTTCCTCAAGGAGCACCCGGACGTGGTCGAGGCCGTGCTCAAGGGCACCGTGAAGACCAACGAGTGGATCAACGCCAACCCGGACGAGGCGAAGGCCTCGGCCAACGCCAAGCTGGAGGCGGAGAGCGGCAAGCCGCTCGACGCCAAGGTGCTCGACCCGGCGTGGCCCAGCATCGCGAGCACCGACGACCCGCTGGCGTCGACGCTGAAGACGCAGGCCGACTGGGCGGTCAAGGCCAAGCTCATCGAGCAGCCCGACCTGTCCGGCATCTACGACCTGACGCTCCTGAACAAGGTCCTGAAGGCCGCGGGCAAGCCCGAGGTCTCCGACGCCGGTCTCGGCGCCAAGTAATCCCGTACTCCAGCAACCCCAGGAGGTGACGACCATGGCCACCACGCTTGCCAAGGCTGCCGAGGGCACCGTAGCGGAGCAGCACACGCACGCCGCGCGCATCGAGCACGTCTCGAAGTCCTTCTCCGGCCCGGCCGGATCGCAGCTCGTCCTGGACGACATCAGCCTCGATGTCGCTCCCGGAGAGTTCGTCACCATCCTGGGGGCCTCGGGGTGTGGCAAGTCCACGCTGCTGAACCTGGTCGCGGGTCTGGACAAGCCGTCCGTGGGGTCCATCGAGACCCCCGGCGGCCGTCCGGCGCTCATGTTCCAGGAGCACGCCCTCTTCCCGTGGCTGACCGCGGGCAAGAACATCGAACTCGCCCTGCGGCTGCGCGGGGTGGCCAAGGCCGACCGCAAGCCGGAGGCCGAGCGGCTGCTGGAGCTGGTCCGGCTCGGCGGCGCGTACGGCAAGCGCGTCCACGAACTGTCGGGCGGCATGCGCCAGCGCGTGGCCCTGGCCCGGGCCCTCGCCCAGGACAGCCGGCTGCTGCTGATGGACGAGCCGTTCGCCGCGCTCGACGCCATCACCCGCGACGTGCTGCACGGCGAACTCACCCGCATCTGGGCGGAGACCGGCCTGTCGGTCCTCTTCGTCACCCACAACGTGCGCGAGGCCGTGCGCCTCGCCCAGCGCGTGGTCCTGCTCTCCTCCCGGCCCGGCCGGATCGCGAAGGAATGGACCGTGGACATCCCGCAGCCGCGCCGCATCGAGGACGCGGACGTCGCGGAACTGTCCCTCGAGATCACTGAACAACTGCGTGGGGAGATCCGCCGCCATGGCCAGCACTGACATCGATCCCCAGTACAAGAAGGGGACCAAGGCCGGCGCGGACGACCTCGCCGGTCTGGAAGCCGGTCTGGACGCCCTCGACGCGGTCGAGACCCACCGCACCCCGGTCCGCGAGGTCCTCCTCAAGAAGGTCCTGCCCCCGCTCCTGGCCGTCGGCCTGGTGCTGCTGGTCTGGCAGCTCCTCGTCATGGCGAAGGTCACCGACGAGACCAAGCTGCCCGCCCTGTCCGCCGTGTGGGACAGCCTGTCCGACATGTGGCTCAAGGGCACCCTGCTGGAGGTCATCTGGACCAGCGTGTCCCGCGGCATGCTCGGCTTCCTGCTGGCCCTGGCCATCGGCACCCCGCTCGGCCTGCTGGTCGCCCGGGTCAAGTTCGTCCGCGCCGCGATCGGCCCGATCCTCCAGGGCCTTCAGTCCCTTCCCTCGGTCGCCTGGGTGCCCCCGGCCGTGCTCTGGTTCGGCCTCAACGACGCCATGATGTACACCGTCATCCTGCTCGGCGCGGTCCCGTCCATCGCCAACGGCCTCGTCTCCGGCATCGACCAGATCCCGCCGCTGTTCCTGCGGGCCGGCCGCACCCTGGGCGCCACCGGCCTGCGCGGCGCCCGGCACATCGTCATGCCGGCAGCGCTGCCCGGCTACCTGGCCGGCCTGAAGCAGGGCTGGGCCTTCTCCTGGCGCTCCCTGATGGCCGCCGAGATCATCGCCAGCTCCCCCGACCTCGGTCTGGGCCTGGGCCAGCTGTTGGAGAACGGCCGCAACAACATCGACCTGCCGGGCGTGTTCCTCGCGATCATCCTGATCCTGGTCGTCGGCATCGCCATCGACCTGCTGATCTTCAGCCCGGTCGAGCGGTGGGTGCTGCGCAGCCGCGGCCTGCTGGCGAAGAGCTGAGTCCCGTGTTCAGCACACCTGCCCTGCTGGTCATCGCCCACGGCAGCCGCGACCCGCGGCACGCGGCGACCGTGCACGCCCTCACCCGGCGGGCACGGGCGCTGCGGCCCGGGCTGCGGGTGGAGACGGCCTTCCTGGACTTCAACACCCCGTCGGTGGGACAAGCCCTGTCGGCCCTCTACCTGTCGGGCGTACGGGAGGTCGTCGCGCTGCCGCTGCTGCTGACGCGCGCCTTCCACGCGAAGTCCGACATCCCGGCCGCACTGGCCGAGTCGACCTCGCGCCTGCCGGGGCTGTCGGTGCGGGTGGCTGACGTGCTCGGGCCGTCCCCGCTCCTGCTCGGCGCCCTCGAACGCCGGCTCACCGAAGCCGGCCTCACCCCGGCGGACCGCTCCACCACCGCGGTGGTGCTCGCGTCCGCCGGATCCACCGACCCGGAGGCGATCGCAGTGATCGCTGAAACCGCGCGGGAGTGGCGGCACACCGGTTGGTGCGCCGTGCGGCCTGCGTTCGCCTCCGCTGCCCTGCCCCGTACCGAGGACGCCGTACGGGCCCTGCGCGCCGAGGGCTTCGAACGGGTGGCGGTGGCCCCGTACGTCATCGCCCCCGGCCGCCTCCCGGACCGCATCGCGGCCGGCGCCGAAGCCGCGGGTGCGGACGTCCTCGCGGACGTGCTGGGCGCGGCCCCGGAACTGGCCACGCTGCTGCTGCGCCGCTACGACGCGGCCGCTGCCGCGCCGGCGAGGCTGCCGGCCCTGACCGCGTAGAGCATCTGTGCGCTGAGCCCCCGCGGGCCGTCAACTGGGCGGCCCGCGGGGGCTCTTCGCCGTCCTGACCTATCATCTGTTCGATTCCCGCCGCCCCGGACGTGGTCCGGGGGCAGGGAGTCGATCCATGATGAAAGGGCAACAGGCACTTGGGATTCACAGGCAAACGCCGGATATCCGTCGTCGCGGCGGCAGCCGTGGCCGCGATCGTGGGAGGACTCCAGCTCTCCCCCACCGCCTTCGGCACCGAGGACACCGGGCCGAAGGCCGCGAGCGAGCAAGAGGTGTCGGCGCCGCTGCCCGGGGAGGCACCCGACGCCCACCACGAGGACTCCGCCCTCTACGGCAGCGACCACACCGGCTTCGAGAACGGGGTCATGTCGCTCGGCCCCACCACGGCGGGTCCCGCGTCGAGGGCGGCCGCGGCCGCGGCCACCCCCGCCCCCGCCCCCGCACCGCCCCAGGGCGAAGGGTGGAAGCTGGTCAGCGCCACCAAATGGCTGCCGACCGGCTACACGATCAAGTTCTACGACCAGAAGTCCGCCGACTGGCTGGCCCCTTACGTGAAGGCCTCGGCCGCGGACCTCCAGCGCATCACGAACCTGCCGGTCACCGTCGACACCAAGCCGGTCGGCTGGGAGTACCAGCGCCCCAGGGGCGAGGTGGTCATCGGTGTCCTGCACCGGCCGTGCCTGCCGCCCGCCGGGGAGGGCAGCATGGGCAACTCGGGCTGGAAGGTGGTCCACGACGGCTCGGGAAACGCGAACCTGAGCTGCGGGTTCACCAACTCCACCTTGCCCGAGACCGTCACCAGCGGGCACGCCTACATCGACAGCGAGTTCTTCACCCCGGCCGGCAAGCCGACCGCCGCCATGGGCGAGACGTACATGCGCAACCACATCAGCCACGAGCTCGGGCACACCCTGGGGCTGGCGCACGCCAACCGCAGCATGACCAAGAGCGACTGCGTCAAGGGGACCGACTCGGGCCAGTTCCCCGTCATGTGCTCGCCCGCGTACGCGTACCAGGACGCGCGCGCCGGGACCTACGTGCAGCAGTTCGACGTGCAGGGCCTGCGCAGGCTGGCCGCGGGCGCGGGCGCCACCCTGTCCCCGCAGGGCAGGGTCGGCGGACTCGGCGGCAAATGCCTGGACGCCAGGGGCGGAAAGGCGGCCAACGGCACGCAGATCCAGCTCTACACCTGCAACGGCTCGGCCGCGCAGTCGTGGATCCTGGGCAAGGACGGCACGTACCGCGCCCTCGGCAAGTGCCTGGACAACGCGCGCAACGCCACCACGAACGGCAACAAGATCAGCCTCCACGACTGCAACGGCACGGCGGCGCAGCGCTGGTCCCTCAACGCCAAGGGGCAGATCGTGCACGTCGCGTCGGGCAAGGTCCTCGACGTGGCGGGCGGCGTGAACGCCAACAGCACCCCGGTCCAGCTCTACACGGCGAACACCGGCAAGGGCCAGGTCTGGGTCACCCCGAAGTAGCCCCGCCCCGGCCCTGTCCGGGCGGTCCGCCCCGACAGGGCCCGCGCCATCCGAAGGAACGGCCCGGCCCTCACGGCCCGACACCGCCCCGTACGGGACCCGTACGGGGCGGTGCGCTGCCCGCCGCTACCTCTGGTCGCTGCGCAGCATGGCGATGTAGCGCGTCGCCTCGGCGTAGGTGGTCACGGTGGCGCCGCCGATGTCGGTCGGCGACGGGCGAGAGCCGTTGCGCTCCTGGTAGATCCACCGGGAGCCCCGCCCCCAGTCGTTCTGCTCGGCGGCTTGCTGGGCGGTCAGGGAGGCACCGCCCCCGAGGGCCTGGCGCACCGTGCCCTCGATGTTGCGGAAGCGGGCCGACTCGGAGGTCAGGGCGATCGCGGCGACCAGGTCGTCGCGGATGTCGTTCGCGTTGCCCCCGTCGCGGGCGAACGTCCACAGGACGTTCATGTCGCCCCACACCCCGTTCGGAGTGAGCCACAGCTGCCTGCTCTGGGTCTGGCCGTGCTCCAGGCTGTGGTTGCCCCCGTAGCGCCCGCTGTAGGGCAGGACGATGGCGTTGCGGCCGAGCGCGTGGCCGAGGTCGTAAGGTTCCTCCTCCCCGACCTGGCTGAACTGGACGACGTTGCCGGCGTTGCCGGTGGAGAAACCGCGCAGGTAGAGGTTGTTGGCGGTGAGGTAGAGCGTGACCGTCCGCCTGACGTTCTGACTGTTTTCCGTCCAGCCGTAGGTGACGTTGACCGCGATGACCTCATTGCCGCGGCTGGTCTCCCACACGGCGTCCGAACCGGAGCCGCCCACCATGGTGCCGGTGTTGCGCAGCGACCTGATGAAGTCCGAGTAGCGGGCGCGCAGGGTGTTGGAATTGGTCGAGGTCAGGTCCCAGCTGACCGTGCGGACGGGGACCTGGAGGGCGGAGACGGAGGCTGCCTCGGGCCGGGAATCGGCGGCCTGGGCGGCGGGAGCGGCCACGGCCAGCAGGGGCAGGCACATGAGTGCCGCGACGAGGGGCTTGTGCATCGGGGTGTTCCTCATTCTGGTGGATGCCGGTGACGTGCGGGGGTGGGGCGGGGTCGGTCGGTCAGCTGACCGTGAAGACGACGTCGGCGTTCCTGCCGCCGCCGCCGGCCTGGGCGCAGGAGTGGCCCGCGGGCACCTGGCAGTCGTAGGAGTTGCTGCCGGCAAAGGGGTTGTTCCAGTGGAAGACGACCTTGCCGCCACCGGACATCTGGTACTCGGCCGAGCCCTCCGTCCCGGTGGCGAAGCCGTCGGACTCGCTCCGCCAGCGCGCCACCGCGCCGTTGTTCAGGACCGACGGGGGCAGGCTGTCGCCGCTCCAGATGCCGTGGTCCAGGCCCGCACCGGTCCGGGCCAGCAGGGCGCCGGACTGGTTCACCACCGTGACGCGGACGCTGCGCGCGGGGTTGACCGCGAGGGCTCCGGCCTCTGAGAGGGCCGCGGCCCGGGCGGTGGACTTCGCCCTCAGGGTGAAGTTGACGGTGGCGTTGTTCCCGCCGCCGCCCGAGCGGCTGCACTCGTAGCCCTCGGGGGCGTCGCAGCTGTAGGAGTTGCTGCCCACGTAGGGGTTGTTCCAGCGGATGGTCACGTCCTTGGCCGTACCGGCGATGTTGTAGGACACGTGGCCCTCGGTGCCGGTGGCGAACCCGCAGGACTCGCTGCTCCAGGACCCGGAGACGGTCTTGGCGATGGCGTCCGGCGGCAGGCTGTCCCGCGACCAGCACCCGTGGTCCAGGCCGGAGCCGGTGCGCAGCAGCTGGCGGCCCGTGCTGTTGGCGAAGATGACGGATGTGCTGCGTTCGGCGGACTGGACCGAGGCGCCGTCCGGGGCGGGGGCGGCCTGTGCGGCAGGGGCGAGCGCGGTCGCGCCGCCGGCCAGAGCTGCCAGGAGGGCGGCGGAGGCGGACCACCGGGCACGGATGATTCTGGACATGTGCACGCCAAAGCTTCCTTCGTGTGAGTGGGTGTCGGTGGGTGGGGCGGGCGGTCGGGCGGGGCCGGAGGCGGGCCGTCCGTCAGTCGACGTACCAGAGGAGGTAGCGGCTGGAGCTGTCGTTGGGGTTGCACTCGTAGCGGCTGTACAGACCCAGTCCGACGGTGAGCGAACCGGCCTGGTTGCACTGGGCGTAGCTCGCGTACGAGCCGCCGTAGATCCGGTACTCCTCGGCGCTCGCGGCGCCGGAGGAGACGGCCACGAGGGCGGCGGCGGCGCAGAGGCCGGCGGCCAGTCTGCGGGGGGTGGTTCGGGGCATGGCGAAGCGCACGGGGAACACCTTTCCGTTGATTGTCGGAGCCGTGCACCGTGCACGGCGGCGCACGGGGAGCCGGACGCGTCCTTCGACGCGCCTCTGGCGACCGGGTCGGGCCCACAACCACCCAACCGACAGCGGATGGAGTCCGCTGCCCCCGCGCCCGGTCTCCCGGGCGGCTCAGTCGAGCGGCTTGCCGGGGCACCAGGAGTCGCCCCAAGCCGTCGTCACGAGGCACTGCTTGTTGCCGTGCCCGCCGCCGGACGGGTCGGTGGCCGTCGTCCCGTGCACATCGGCGGTGGCCGCGGCGGCGCCGCCCCACACGATCCCCGCGCTCAGTACGACCGCGAACAGTGTCCGCACCACGATTGCGCGCATGGCGTCAATTCCCCTCGTTTCGGCGATAGTTCGGCCACAGCGGGCGGTGCTCCTGGTCGGGGAGCCGTCCCTGCCGTGGTCACCACCCTCCCAGTGGGTGGATGGCACATGCATCCCCGAAGAGGGATCATGATCCTGCCAGGCACGTTTAGGAGGCATGCGATGGAGACGGACAGCGGACCCGGCACGGCGGCCCAAGTGCCCGGCCTCGACAGCGCGGCGGTCCTGCTCTACCGGTGGACGGTCGTCCACGAACGCCTCACCCCGGCGACCCTCGCGCAGGCCGCGGCCGAGACCGGAGTGAGCCCGCGGGCCTGTCTGGCGGCCGTACGGTCACTCACCGACTCCTGCCTCCTCACGGAACTCCCCGCCGACGGCGGGGCGGGGAAGCCGGCCGGCTGGCAGCCGGTGAGCCCCCAGGCCGCCACCGCGCAGCTGCTGTCGGACCGCGACACCGCCCTGCGCGCGCAGGAGGAGGCACTGCGGGAACAGCGCCGGGGCATCCAGCTGCAGCGCGACGGGCTGGCTGCGCTGATGCCGGTCTACCTCCAGGCCCGCCAGCACGTCTTCCCCCAGGGGACCATCGACCACCTGCCGGACAAGCTGGCGGTCCGCTCGCTGCTGTCGGAGGTGATCGACTCCTGCCGCAGCGAGGTGCTGGTCTCCAAGCACGGCGGCTCGTTCCCGCCCGCGGCGCTGCGGGAGGCGCTGCCGCGCGACCTGGCGGTGCTCGGGCGCGGCATCCGGATGCGGAGCCTGTACCAGCACGCGACGCGGTTCGACCAGCCCACGCGGCTGCACGCGGAGCAGCTCATCGGGGCGGGCGCCGAGATCCGGACGCTGCCTGAGGTGCTGCCGCAGATGATCGTGGTGGACGGGTCGCTGGCCCTGTTACCGGCCAGGTCGGGCGGTGCGCTGCTGATCCGGGAGCCGGACCTGCTGGCCTATTTACTGGAAGTCTTCGAGCGGGACTGGGAGAACGCCGCTCCGTTCGCGACGGGGCCGCAGGCCGCGCACGACGTGTCCAAGACGATGAAGCAGAGCATCCTCGTGCTGCTCACCAAGGGGCTCAAGGACGAATCCATCGCGCGCCGCCTGGGCATCTCCCTGCGCACCTGCCGCCGTCACGTCTCCGAGCTGCTGGAGGGGCTCGGCGCGCACAGCCGCTTCCAGGCCGGGGTCATCGCCGAGCGCCAGGGCCTGACCGACCACCCGGACCGCCCCGCCCGGGCCGACGCCGCCGCGTCCGCGCCCCTGCCCGCGCAGGCCGCGCCCGCGCAGGCCGCGCCCGCCGCCGGTGGGCTCGCGGTCGGCCCGGGGTGTCCCGGGTGCGGCGGGGCGGTGGCCGTGCCCGCCGCGGGGCCGAGCCGGGCCGGTGGGCGCCCGCCCCGCTACTGCTCGCCCCGCTGCCGCTCGCGCGCCTACCGGGCCCGGCTGAAGGAGCAGGGGGCCGGGCCGGGTGACGGCGGCGCCGCGGCGGACGGTACAGGCGTCACGAAACCCGCCGACCGCGTCACGTAACCTCTAGGCCCTGTCCGGCGCGGGCCGCGGCCTCGTCGGCGAGGGCCGTCAGGTCCTCGACGGACATCGCGCCCGGCGGGAGGGACTCGCGCGCGAAGATGTTCGCCGCGTGGCGCAGCACGTCGTTGACCGGGGTCGGCACCCCGTGCAGACGGCCCAGCAGGCAGATCTCCCCGTTGAGGTAGTCCGCCTCCACCGACCCCGTACCCCGGGCCAGGCTCTGCCACGAGGAGCCGCCACGGACGCCCGGCGGCTGGTCCACCTTGCCGTCGCGCGCCGCGGCCTGCTCGGCCTCGGAGGCGTAGGCGATGCCCGCGGCGGCGAAGGCGGCCTTCGCCTCGCGGACGGCCCGCAGCACCAGCGCCGCCTTCGCCGGGTCCGGCTCGGGGCCGGTCGTCGCCTGGACGGCGTTGCCGAGGTTCCCCAGCAGCTTCGCGTACTTCCACCGCATCACGTCCTCGACCACGGGCGCCTCGAAGCCGGCCTTCTCCAGGTCGGCCGCGATCCGCCGGGCCCGGTCGTCGGCGCCGCCGGCCGCCGGGCCCAGGTGCAGGATGCCGGTCAGGGGTGCACACAGGGCCGAGACCACGCCCGGCTCCAGGAAGGTGGCGGGCAGCCACACGCACACCCCGTACACCCGCGCGAAGCGGCGCAGCGCCAGCCGCTCGCTCTCCACGCCGTTCTGCGCGCACAGCAGCGGCAGCCGCTGCGCCGCCGTGCCGCCGCCCGCGACCTCCGCGTCGCCCCACGCGTCGAGCGCGGCGACCGCGTCCTGGGTCTTCACCGCGAGGAGCAGCACGTCGTCGGGGCGCAGCTCGCCCAGTTCGGCCGGTCCGGAGACCACGGGCAGCCGGTGCACCCGGGGGCCGGCGGCCGTGGTGAGGCGGAGTCCGTCCGCCCGCAGGGCTTCCGCGTGCGCGCCGCGCGCGACGAGGACTACCTCGCCGCCCGTCTCCGCGAGCCGTCCGCCGATGGTGGCGCCTACCGCGCCCGCGCCGATGATGATGTACCGCATGGCCACGAGCCTGGCACATCCCGGGCCCTGCGCTACCGTCGGGGCATGGTGCACACGAGCTTCACCCTCGGTGGGGACCTTCCCGTACGGCGGCTCGGACTCGGTACGGGAGGCCTGGTCGGCCCCGGCTACTGGGGTCCGCGCGGCGGCCGGGCCGAGGCCCGGGAGCTGCTGCGCACGGCGGTGGAGCGGGGGGTCACCCTCATCGACACCGCCGACAACTACGGGCCCGAACTGGCCGAGGAGCTGATCGCCGACGCCCTCCACCCGTACGGGGAGGAGCTGGTCGTCGCCACCAAGGGCGGGGTGGTGCGCACCGGGCCCGACCAGTGGCATCTCGCGGGCCGCCCGGAGCAGTTGCGGGCGATGTGCGAGGCCAGCCTGCGCAGACTGCGGGTGGAGCGGATCGGCCTCTACCAGCTGCACCGCTTCGACCCGTCGGTGCCGATGGCGGAACAGCTGGGCGCACTGGCCGAGTTGCGGGCGGAGGGCAAGATCCGGCACATCGGCCTGGACACGGTCACCGCCGGACAGCTGCGGCTGGCACGGGAGTCGGTGCCGGTCGCCTCGGTGCAGAACCCGTACAACCTGCTGGACCGGAGCTCGGCGGAGGTACTGGAGCTGTGCGAGGCGCACGGGATCGCCTTCCTTCCGTACTACCCCCTGGGCAGCGGGGCCCTGACCCGCGAGAGCGCGGCGGCGGTCACCGCGGTGGCCGCCGCGCACGGCGCGGGGCCGGGCCAGGTCGCCCTGGCGTGGCTGCTGCACCACTCGCCGGTGCTGTGCCCGACGCCGGGTACGGGTTCACCCGTACACCTGGCGGAGAACCTGGACGCGGCCACCGTCCACCTCACCCCTGCCGAACTGGCCCTGCTGGACGCACTGGTCTGACCCGGGGCGGGCGGGCAGCCGGGCGGCTGCGGCCTAGGATGGGAACATGCGTACGAACGAAGGCGGTCCCGACGTCTCACGCCCCGCCCTGACCCCCGCGCTGACCGGGACCGAGCTGACGCGCTGGTACTGGACGCTGGCCGAACTGACCGCGCTCGCCCGGCAGCTCGGCCTCTCCACCGCGGGCGGGAAGGCCGCGCTCACGGACCGGCTCGCCGCCGTGCTCGACGGGCGCCCCGAGCCGCGGCCGGTCCGCACCGCCCGGCGCGGCGGCAGGCAGCTGGCGGCCCCGGTCCACGGGGACACCGTGATCCCGGAGGGCCAGCGGTGCAGCCAGGTGCTCCGGGAGCACTTCACCCGGGAGATCGGCCCCGCCTTCCACTTCGACGCCTTCATGCGGGACTACGTCGCGCAGGGCGCGGGACGCACCCTCGCGGAGGCCGTCTCCCACTGGCACGCCACCCGGCAGCGGGCCGCCGAACCCCAGGAGGTCGGCGCCCAGTTCGAGTTCAACCGGTTCCTGCGCGACTGGCACGCCCGCCACCCGGACGGCGCCCGCACCGAGGCCCTGGCCGCCTGGCGCGACCACCGCGCCCGGCCCAAGGACCGGCGCGCCGCCGGTCACAGCACTAGGCGGCCCTCTTGAACACGCGGACGGCCGAGACGCCCCGCGCCGAGTAGGTCACCACCAGGGCCTCGCCGGTGAACTCCCGCACGATCGTGGCCGTGCCCCCGCCGATGCTCCGTACCTCGGTGAGCCGGTTGCCCTCGGCGGTGACGACCGACGTCGCCTTGCGCCCGTCGGGCGTCGCCAGGTCGAACTCCTCGTCCAGCCGGAACTCGTCCACCGTGTTCCGCATGCCGGTGACGGTCTCCAGGGTCCAGAGCCCGTCCACGTACGAGAAGGTCTGGACGGGGGCGGCCGTGTTCGCGGCGGCCCGTGCGGGCGCACCCACCCCGACGGCCTGGAGGTAGGCGTCGAAGTTCTCGCTGGAGACCATCTCCCAGCTGCCGGCGGCCGTGGCGGCGAGGGCGGGCACGTTGCCGTTGTCCGTCATGGGGGTTCTCTTCACTGTCCGGGCGGGCCGGCGGCCCGCGCTGCGATCACCGCGGACCATCCACGCACACCGGACCGGAGCAGCGGTGGAGCGGAGCCGAATCCCTCCCGCCCGGCCCGGCCCGGCCCGGGCGGCGCGGGGCGGGGCCGGGCCGGGCCGGGCCGGGCCGGGCGGGTTTCGGCCCGGCCCGTCGCGGTCAGTCCTGCGTCAGCTCGACGAGCTTGGCGACGGTGTTCCAGTTCCGGCTCGTCGCGTCGATGCCCTTGACGACGGCGGGCCTGGCGAGGACCTCGGCCAGCTTGGAGCGGCCCAGGCCGTCCGGAGCGTAGAGGTAGAGGACGCGGTCGCCGATCCGGTACTCCTCCGGGAGGTACGCGGCCGCCTCGACGGCGGCGAAGCGCTCCGCGCCGGGCTGTTCGGAGAAGAAGGTGGCGTGGAGCTGCTTGCCCTCCAGTTCGGCGGCCGGGAAGGGGCAGGCCCGCGCGACGGCACGCAGGTACTCCCCGTCCACCACCAGGCAGGCCACCCGGAAGCCGAAGTGGGCCTCGATGGCCGCCTCCAGCTCCCGGGCGAGCGCCGCCGGATCCTCGTTCGCACTGCTGAAGACGGCGTTGCCGCTCTGGAGGTACGTCCGCACGTCGCCGTGGCCGAGCCCCTCCAGGACCGCGCGCAGCTCCGCCATGGGGACCTTCTTGCTCCCGCCGACGTTGATCCCGCGCAGCAGCGCCGCGTACTTCTTCGTCCTGACCTTGTTCGCCATGGCCTTCTTAGTCATGGGGGCACCCTAGAGCCGCCCTACGACAGTTCGGCCTCGATCAGGTCGGCGGCCTGGCGGGTGCCTCCCTCGGTGGCCATCTGGGCGCGGACGGCCTGCGCGCGGGCGGCGACCTCCGGGTCGTCCACCAGGGCGAGGACGGCCTCGCGGAGGGTGGCGGCGTCGGCCCGGTCCATCGGGACGTGCCGGGCCACGCCGAGCGAGACCAGCATGTCGGCGTTGCCGAACTGGTCCACGGCCTGGGGGACGGCGACCATCGGGGTGCCGGTGGCGAGGCCCTCCTGGCTGCCGCCGGCGCCCGCGTGCGTGATGAAGGCGTCGGCCTGGCGCAGGATGTCCAGCTGGGGGACCCAGCGGTGGACCTCGACGTTGGCGGGGATCTCGCCGAGTTCGGCCTCGTCGGTGAACTTGCCGATCTGGAGCACGACATGCCAGTCCGGGAGGTCCGCGAAGGCGTCCATGCAGGCCCGGTAGAAGGCGGGCTGTTTGGTGAAGGCGGAGCCGAGCGAGACCAGGAGGACCCGCTTGCCCACCGCGGCCGCGGGCCGCTGCCAGCCGCCCTGCTCGGCGCGCTCGCCCTGGCAGGCGCCGACGAAGGTGTGCACGGAGGTGTCGACGCGGTCGGCGTTCGGCTGGAGTGCCCTGGGGATCAGGACGAGGCTGCGGCGCGGGCGGCTCTGGAGGCGTTCGATCTGCCCGTCGAGGCCGTTCTCGACGAGCCAGGCGGTGAACCGGGCGTAGTACGCCTGCCCGCGCTCGGAGGTCTTCAGCCCGGCGAACATCGGCTCGGCCACCTCCTCCTCGTACCCCTCCCAGGCGACCAGGTTCGGGGAGAGGGACACGGCGGGGACCCCCCAGCGATGCGCGAGGACGGGGGCCGGGTAGGACGTGATGTCGTGGAGGACGAGTTCCGGCTCGTCTCCCTCGAAGGCAGCGGCGAGCTGTGGGAGGACCTGTATGGCGTCGTCGAGGAAGGGCTCCAGGTTGTCGATCAGCTCGGTGCCCCAGGCCTCCGGCTCGTCGTCGGTGGGCAGGGTGGAGGTGTAGATCACCGGGGTGGCGCCGGTCTCCGCGATCTTCTCGGCGAAGGCGGCGGGGATGGCGTAGCTCACCCGGTGGCCGCGGGCGACGAGCTCCCGGATCACTTCGATGCTCGGGTTCACGTGCCCGTGGGCGGCGATGGAGAACATGGCGATGTGTGCGGGCTTGGCTGAGGTCATGCCCGAACCATAACGAGACGATACGTCTCGTGCAACCAAGTAGGAGCGGCCGGCCTCAGCGCTGGTACCGGTCAAGCACCCGGTTCCCGTCTCTGACCAGGCGTTTCTCCAGTTCACCGAGGTCGATCGCACCGCTGTAGAACTCCTGGAGAGCGGGGGTCGCCACCTTGTCCTTCCATTCCGGATAGCCGCGCACCGACTGCGCGGGCGCCGGGCGCAGCCCCTGCGCGAGCGCGGCGCCCGTGGCCCAGCCGTGTTCGGGGGTACGCAGGGCGGGATCGGCCAGGGCCTCGGTCCCCGTCGGCAGCATCCAGTCCCCGAGGGCGAGGCGGACCATGTTGGGAGGCCGCAGCAGGAAGTCGATGAAGGCCGCCGCCTCCTTCTTGTACGGGCTGTCCCCCGCGATCGACAGGGTTTGCGGGCTCACCCCCTGCAACGGTCCGTGCGGCCCGGCCAGGCCGTCCGCCCCGGCCGGCGGCGGGAGTACCTGCCAGTCGAAACCGGGCGGGGCCTGCTGGACGATCTGCTGGCGGTACGAGAACCCGAGCGGCACCATCGCGTACCGGCCGCCGAAGAAGCCGGGCAGTGTGTCGGAGCCGCCCATCCCGAGCGTGGTCCGGGCGGCACTGTGGTCGGTGTGGATCTGGGCCCGGATGGTGGCGGGGACGACGGAGTCGCCCTCCTCCCAGCGGACGACGGCCTTGCCGTCGGCCTCGCGGTGGAAGAGCCGGCCGCCCGCGGACAGGCCGAGGTTGAGGGTCGCCGAGACGGGGTCCTTGAGCGGCCAGGCCACCCCGTACCGGCCGTCGGCGGTGAGCCGCTCGGCCGCGGTGCGGAACTCCGCCCAGCTCCAGGGGGCTTCGGGCGTGGGGACGCGGACCCCGGAGTCGCGCAGCAGCGCGGTGTTGGCCATCAGCACCCGGGGTTCCTGGAGGAAGGGGACGCCGTACACCCCGCCGTCCGCGCCGAAGGTGGTGGTCTCCCAGCTGCGGGCCGGGATGTCGGCCTTGAGCCGGTCGGAGAGCAGCGGCCGCAGATCGGCGAGGAAGCCGCCGTACGCGAAGTCGGCGAGGTCGTCGGAGGCGTCGTGGATGACGTCGGGGGCCTCGCCGCCCTCGAAGGAGGTCAGCAGTTGGTCGTGGACGCTGCTCCAGGAGCCCTGGACGTACTGGACCTGGATGCCGGGGTGGGCGGCGTTCCACTCGGCGACCAGGGCCTTGTTGGCGTCGACGGACTCCTTCTGCCAGGCGAGCGACTGGAAGCGCAGCCGGACCACGCCGTCGGAGCCGCCGTCCCGTGCGGAGCCGCCGCCCGGTGCGGAGCAGCCGCCGAGCAGTCCGGCCAGCAGGGCGAGCGCGGCGGCGCAGCGCGTGCGGGCCCACCGCCGGCGGGTCCCCATCAGCTCTTCACCGCCCCGGTCAGCATGCCGCCGGTGATCCGCTTCTGGATGACCGAGAAGATCACCAGGGACGGCAGGGTCGCGAGGAACGCGGCGGCGGCGAGCGGGCCGAGGTCGGCGGCTCCTTCCGCGCCCACGAAGTGGGTCAGGACGACCGGCAAGGTCTGCTGCTCCGGGGTCTTGAGGAGGACCAGGGCGAAGAAGAACTCGTTCCAGGCGGTGACGAAGGCGAAGAGCGCGGTGGCCACGATCCCCGGCGCCAGCAGGGGCGCGACCACCGAGACGAGGGTGCGCAGCCGGCCGGCCCCGTCCATCGCCGCCGCCTCCTCCAGCTCCGGGGGCACGGCCCGGACGTACCCGGTCAGCATCCACAGCGCGAACGGGAGCGACCAGACGACGTAGACGAGGACCAGGCCGGGCACCGAGTTGACCAGGTGCAGGTTCTTGAGCAGCAGGAACAGCGGGATGATCACCAGCACGAAGGGGAAGGCCTGGCTGACCACCACCCAGCCGGTGACGGCGGTGGACAGCGTCCCGCGGCGGCGGGCGAGGACGAAGGCCATCGGGGTGGCGAGGACGACCGCGATGACGGCGGCGCACAGGGCTGCGGTGAGGCTGTTGAACGCGGCGTGCAGCAGCGGCTGTTCGGCGAAGGCCTGGCGGAAGTTGCCGAGGGTCGGGTCCTGCGGGATCCAGGTGGGGTGCAGGCTGCCGAGTTCGCGCGGGGGCTTGAAGGCGGTGGAGAGCAGCCACAGGAAGGGGAAGGCGAGGAAGACCAGGTAGGCGCCGAGCGCGGCGTACTGCGCGGCGCGGACGCGGACCCCGGCCCGGCTCCGGCTCCGGCTGCTGCGGCTGCTGCTGCGACTGCGACTGCGACTGCGACTGCGGGGCGAGCCCATCAGGTGTCCCCTCCCCGGAGCCGTCCGGCCAGGTGCACGGCGAGCAGGATCGAGATCACCGCGACCATCACACAGCCCATGGCGGCGGCGTACCCGAACTGGCCGTACCGGAACGCCTCCTCGTACGCGAAGAGCATCGGCAGCCGCGTCCGGCCGCCGGGCCCGCCGTTGGTCAGCACGTAGACCAGGGCGAAGGAGTTGAAGTTCCAGATGAAGTTCAATGCGGTGATGGACAGCGCCACCGGCTTGAGCGCGGGCCAGGTCACGGTCAGGAACCGGCGCCAGGCCCCGGCCCCGTCGATCGCGGCCGCCTCGTGGAGCTCGTGCGGGGTGTTCTGCAGTCCCGCGAGCAGGGCGACCGTGGTCTGCGGCATGCCCGCCCAGATGCCGACCACGATCACGGCGGGCAGGGCGGTGGCCAGGCCGCTCAGCCAGTCGGTGTCCCCGGCGAGGCCGAGGCCGGACAGGGTTTCGTTGAGAACCCCCGCGTCGGGGTGGTAGACGAGCCGCCACATGACGGCGACGACCACCTCGGGCATGGCCCAGGGGATGATCGCGAGCGATCGGGCCAGCCACCGGAAGCGGAGCTTCTGGTTGAGCAGCAGGGCGAGGCCGAGGGCCAGCAGGAACTGCGGGACGGTGACCCCGACCGCCCACAGCAGGCCGATCCGGAAGGACTCCCAGAAGAGCCGGTCGTGGAGGAGGTCCTGGAAGTTGAGGAGCCCCACCCACTGGGTGGGGGAGGTCCGGCCGGACTGGGAGTCGGTGAAGGCGAGGGCGATGCCGTAGAGCAGCGGTCCGACGCTGAGCACCAGGATCGGCAGGAGCGCGGGCAGGACCAGGAACCAGGCCCCGTGGCCGGCCCGGCGGCCCGCCGGGGAGGTGATGGCCGAGGTCACATGTACCCGCCTTCCGGGTGGACCGTCCGGGATCCTCCTCGGCCATCGTGGCCAGCCCCTGATGGCGCGTCAAGGCGCCGGACAGCGGGGTGCGAGACTTGGCGGATTCACGACGATCCGGCGAAGGACGAGACGAACGGCATGGACGAGGCGCAGGCCAGGGACGTACTGACGGCGGCGGGCCTCGGCACGGGGGCGGGACGGGAGCCGGAGCTCCTCGCATTCGGTGAGAACGCCGTGTTCGCTGTCGGCGAACTGGTGGTGAAGGTGGGCCGGGAGACGTCACTGCTGACCCGGGCGGCCCGGGAGCTCGGGGTGGCGGCCTGGCTCGCGGAGTCCGGCGTCCCGGCGGTCCGGGCGGCCGAGACGGCGCCGCGGCTGGTCGGCGGGCACCCGGTGACCCTGTGGCACCGTCTCCCGGACGCGGTCCGTCCGGCGGGCCCCGCCGATCTGGCGGAGCTGCTCCGCCTGCTCCACGCGCTGCCCGCGCCGCCGTTCACGCTGCCGCCGCGGGACCTGCTGGGCGGGGTCGAGCGCTGGCTGCGGCTGGCCGGGGATGCCGTCGACCCGGCGGACGCGGCGTACCTGCGGGCCCGCCGCGACGCCTACGCCGGCGAGGTGGCCGCCCTGACCCCGCATCTGCCGCCGGGGGCCGTTCACGGCGACGCGCTGCCGCGCAACGTCCACGTGGGCCCGGACGGCCCGGTCCTGGTCGACCTGGAGACCGTATCGGCCGATCTGCGCGAGCACGACCTGGTGGTGATGGCCCTCTCCCGCGACCGGTACGGCCTGCCCGCCGGGGACTACGACGCCTTCGTGACCGCGTACGGCTGGGACGTCCGCGACTGGGAGGGCTGCGCGGTCCTGCGCGGCGCCCGCGAGACGGCCAGCTGCGCCTGGGTCTCCCAGCACGCCCCGGCCAACCCGAAGGCCCTGGCCGAATTCCGCCGCCGAGTCGCCTCCCTCCGCACCGGCGACCGGGAAACGCGCTGGCATCCGTTCTGACCCACGGCTACGAATACATGATGAAACTGCCCCTCCTCGTCCATCAGGCCCGGCTCGGCCCGCAGGAGTTCAAGGTGATCCGCCCGGCGCGGCCCCCGGAGCGTGCCGTGCTGGTCGAGGACACCTGGTACCTGAACGCCTACGCCGACCAGGACAGCGCACGACTCATGGCCGGCCTCTGGACCCTGGCCGCATCGTCACCGCGCTCCTTGGTCCATCTGCCGCTGCGCCGCGCCCGAGGCGTCGCGGCGGGCCCGCGCGAGCTCGACCTCGTCCTGCTGCACCACTCGCTGCGCTTCGCGCCCTCACGCTGGAAGGAGCTGCGCGGACGGCTCGGCCCGGGCCGGCCCCGGAGCGTCACCCTGCCCGCCCCGGACCCGGAGAGCGGCCACGAGGCCCCGCACCACGCGGGGAACCGCGACCTCTTCCACCAGCACGTCCACGCCGAGACCCTGTTCCTGACGGGCAGCGCGAAGGTGTTCCGGCAGACGGCCGGTCTCTTCCGGGACGTCGCCGAGCACGGCCCCGGGCACGTCCGCGACGGTTCGCGCCACGGGCACTACTGCACGCGGCTGCGCTCCGGCGACCTCCGGGCGCGGGAGATCCACATCGAGTACAGCGACGAGTGGGAAGCCTGACCCGCACCGCGGCCTGCGCGGCTCAGGCCGGGACGAGTGCGCGCAGCGGCCAGGCCGTGTCGATCACCGCGTCCGGGGTGCCCTGGCGGCGCAGGTAGGACTGGAAGTCCCGGGCCCAGCGTGCGTGCCAGTCGCCCTGCCGGGCGTGCAGGTCGGCCGGGGCGAGCGCGGCCACCTGCGGATGCCGGGCGGCTATCGCGCGGGCCACCTGGACCGCGGCCAGCGCGTCCGCCCCCGCGTCGTGCGCGTCGTCGAGGGTGACCCCGTACACCCCGCACACCGCCTCCAGCGTCCGCTTGCCGCGCCGGTAGCGGTCCACGGCCCGGTCGATGGTCAGCGGGTCGACCACCGGCCCGGTCTGCGCCCCGCCCAGCCGGTCGGCCAGCGACGGCAGCCCGTGCCGGGCCAGTTCCGCCGTCAGCAGGGTCAGGTCGAAGGCCGCGTTGTAGGCGACGACCACGGCGCCGCGCCGCCAGTGGGCGACCAGTGCCCGCGCGACCTCGTCCGCGACCTCCCGCACCGGGCGGCCCTCGGCGACCGCCCGCTCCGTGCTGATCCCGTGGATCGCCGAGGCCCCCTCGGGGATCGGTATCCCCGGATCCGCGAGCCAGCCGCGCCGCTCGCGCACCTCGCCCGCGCACACCTCCACCACCGCCGCCGTCACGATCCGCGACTCCCCCGGCTCCGTGCCGGTCGTCTCCAGGTCGAACCCGATCAGCACACCGCCGTGCCAGTCCCCCATGCCGCGCCCATCCCCCCGTACCCGTTCGGTCAACGGCTTTCAGCCTGACACGGGGCACTGACAAGCCGGACGACGCCCCCTCGGAGGACGCGCCGGCGTGCCGGATCAGGCGCCGGATCAGGTGACCGGATCAGATCAGGTGACCGGATCACCGGGTCACGACACCGGCCGCGAGTCCTCCCACACCGACTCGAACTCCTCGCGGTAGGTCGTGAACAGCCCGTGGTCCGCGTCCTTCGGCACGCCGCGGCCCCCGCCCCGCAGGACCAGCACCGGCGCCTCCATGCCCCGCGCCCGGCGCAGGTACGACTGCACCACCGCGATGCCCGAGGACTCCCCCTCCACCAGATACGCGGTGAAGCGCGGGGTCTCGTCGAAGACGTGGATGTCGAAGCGCGAGGGGTCCCGCAGGCCCGCGCGCACCCGCCGCACGTGCAGGATGTTCATCTCCACCGATCGGCTCAGCTCGCCCTTGCGCAGCCCCAGCTCCCGCTCGCGCCGCTTCACCGCACTGCTCGCCGGGTTCAGGAACAGCAGCCGCACCCGGCAGCCGGCCTCCGAGAGCCGGACGAGTCTTCGCCCCGAGAAGTTCTGGACCAGCAGGTTCAGGCCTATGCCGATGGCGTCGAGGCGCCGCGCGCCCCCGAAGAGGTCCTCCGCCGGGAGCTGCCGCTGGAGCCGCACCCGGTCCGGGTGGACCGAGATGACGTCCGCGTACCGGTCGCCCACCAGGTCCTCGACGGCGTCGATGGGCAGCCGGTCCGCCGACGGGCTGCCCGCGCCTCCGCCCAGCACCTCCAGCAGCCGTGCCGAGGCCCGCTCGGCCTGCTCCAGCACGGCGCGCGACAGCGCCCGGTTGCGGGAGACGACGTTGCGGGTGACCTCCAGCTCGTCGAGGGCCTGCTCGATCTCCCGCCGGTCGTCGAAGTACGGCTCGAAGCAGGGCCAGTGCTGGACCATCAGCTCCCGCAGCTGCGGAAGCGTCAGGAAGCTCAGCACGTTGTCGTCGGCGGAATCGAGCAGGTAGCCCTTGCGCCGGCTGACCTCGCGCACGGCCACGGCCCGCTGCACCCACTCCTGCCCGGCGGGACCCGCGGCGGCGACCACCCAGTCGCCCCCGCCGTGCACCGGCTCGTAGACCGGGCGCAGCACGGCTCCGACCACCGCCCGTAGCCGCTGTTCGATGAGATTGAGCCAGATGTACGCCCGTCCGGCCCGCTGTGCCCGGGTCCGGACCTCGCTCCAGGCGTCCGCACCCCAGTCCAGTTCCACCCCGGTCCGTGCGCCCGCGGCGCCTCCGGCCGTCGCCGGCCCGCCCGCCAGGGAGACCGCTCCGGCAGGAACTCCCCCGGAGACACCTCCTGGGGCGTCCGCCGGGCCGCCCTCGTGACCGCTGTCACCAGGGGGCAGCTCCAGACCTCCCGAGCTCACCCGTGCACCGCCTTCTGCGTCTGGACGCCCGTCTCCAGTGATCACGGAAGGGTACTCCGCGCGCGCGTCCCGGTGCAGCCCGATGGCCCGTACACCGGCTGTCCGTTGACCCATTATCCGATGCCCACACAGTCCACTGACCCGCATATCAGCTCTCCGGGTCACCCGGCAGGAGCATTGCAAGTCCACGCGTGCGGCCCCTCTTTCGGGGAAGATCTGGCAGGGACGTGGTCCACGCCGGATCAGCCGGGACATCCTCCGACACCGAGGGAAGAGTCGTTGTCTATGCAGGTCTGGCCGGGGCAGGCGTATCCGCTCGGCGCCACTTACGACGGCGCGGGCACCAATTTCGCGGTCTACTCCGAGGCCGCCCGACGCATCGAGCTGTGCCTCCTTCACGACGACGGCTCGGAGACGGCCGTCGAGCTGCGGGAGACGGACGCCTTCGTCCGGCACGCCTACCTGCCCGGCATCATGCCGGGCCAGCGCTACGGATTCCGCGTCCACGGCCCCTACGAGCCCGAGCGCGGCATGCGGTGCAACGCGGCGAAGCTGCTGCTGGACCCGTACGCGCGGGCCGTCAGCGGCCGCGTCGACTGGAGCGAGGCGGTGTACGGCTACCACTTCGGCCGTCCCGACTCGCGCAACGACCTGGACTCGGCCCCGCACACGATGAGCTCGGTCGTGGTCAACCCGTACTTCGACTGGGCCAATGACCGGCCGCCGCGCCACGAGTACCACCACACCGTGCTCTACGAGGCGCACGTCAAGGGTCTGACCATGCGCCATCCGGACCTCCCGGAGGAGCTGCGCGGCACGTACGGGGCGCTCGCGCACCCGGCGGTCATCGGGCACCTCGTCAAGCTCGGGGTGACGGCGCTGGAGCTGATGCCGGTGCACCAGTTCGTCAACGACCACCGGCTCGTCAACGACGGCCTGAGCAACTACTGGGGCTACAACACCATCGGCTTCTTCGCCCCGCACAACGGCTACGCCTCGGGCGACCGGGGCCAGCAGGTGCTGGAGTTCAAGTCCGCGGTCCGGGCGCTGCACGAGGCGGGCATCGAGGTGATCCTGGACGTGGTCTACAACCACACGGCCGAGGGCAACCACCTGGGGCCGACGCTGTCCTTCCGCGGGCTGGACAACGCCTCGTACTACCGGCTGTCGGACAACATGCGGCACTACACCGACACGACCGGCACCGGGAACTCGCTCCTCATGCGCTCCCCCCACGTGCTCCAGCTGATCATGGACTCGCTGCGCTACTGGGTCACCGAGATGCACGTGGACGGCTTCCGCTTCGATCTGGCGGCGACGCTGGCCCGCCAGTTCCACGAGGTGGACCGGCTGTCCTCGTTCTTCGACCTGGTGCAGCAGGATCCGGTGGTCAGCCAGGTGAAGCTGATCGCCGAGCCCTGGGACCTGGGCGAGGGCGGCTACCAGGTGGGCAACTTCCCGCCGCTGTGGACCGAGTGGAACGGCAAGTACCGGGACACCGTACGGGACTTGTGGCGCGGGCAGCCGCGCACGCTCGCGGAGTTCGCGGGGCGGCTCACCGGCTCCTCGGACCTGTACCAGGACGACGGGCGGCGCCCGCTGGCGTCCATCAACTTCACCACCTGCCACGACGGTTTCACCCTCCACGACCTCGTCTCGTACGACGAGAAGCACAACGAGGCCAACCGGGAGGGCAATCGGGACGGCGAGAGCCACAACCGGTCCTGGAACTGCGGGGCCGAGGGGCCGACGGAGGATCCGGAGATCCTGGAGCTGCGGGCCCGCCAGATGCGCAACTTCATCGCCACGCTGATGCTGTCGCAGGGGGTGCCGATGCTCAGCCACGGCGACGAGTTCGCCCGCACCCAGGGCGGCAACAACAACGCGTACTGCCAGGACAACGAACTGTCGTGGGTACGCTGGCCCGAGCCGGGCAAACCGGCGCCCTCGCTCCTGGAGTTCACCCGGCAGATGGTGTGGCTGCGGCGCGACCACCCGGTCTTCCGGCGGCGCCGGTTCTTCCACGGCCGGCCGGTGGAGGGCACGCACGACGAGCTCTCGGACATCGCCTGGTTCACCCCGCACGGCGAGGAGATGCGGGCCCGCGACTGGCAGGCGCAGCACGCGCGGGCGCTGACGGTGTTCCTCAACGGGGAGGCCATCTCGGAGCCGGGCACCCGTGGGGAGCGGATCACCGACGATTCGTTCCTGCTGATGTTCAACGCGGGCGCCGATCCCCAGGACTTCACGGTTCCGGCCGGGCACGGGGCCGAGTGGCGCCTGGTCGTGGACACGGCACGGGCGGACGTACTGCCACCCGGCACCGGGCCGCAGTACGCGGCCGGGGACCGGGTGGCGCTGACGGGGCGGTGTCTGGTGGTGCTTCAGCGCCCGGCGTAGGCGGTGCTCCCGCCCGCCGCCGGGGAGGCCTTCGGCGGCGCCGGGGCGAGGGCCGTGCCGTGCGTACGGTCGGCGGGCACCCGGGTGGCGAGGGCGAGGGCCAGGCACAGTGCGGCGGCGCCGACGGCCACGGCGAAGGCCCCGGCGGGTCCGTACCGCTCGGCGAGGCGGCCCGAGACGGCGAGGGCGAGGGCCTGCCCGGCGACCAGGGAGCTGGCGGCGAAGGCCATCGACTCGGCGAGCCGGGCCGGTTCCACGGCCCGCTCGGTGAGGGCGAAGGCGGTGATCAGGTGCGGGGCGTAGGCCGCCCCGAGGACGGTGACGACCGCGTACAGCGGCCACAGGGTCTCGGTGAACAGCAGCGGCACGGAAAGCACCAGCGCGGCCGCGGTGGCCACCCGCCAGCGCAGGCGCAGGCCGAAGCGTGCGGGCAGCGCTCCGAGGGCCAGGCCGACGGCGGCGCTGACCACGCCCATGGCGGCGTACACGATCCCGGCCTGGCCGGGGACCCCCAACTGGGCGGTGAGGGCGGCGATCCCGGCCTGGCAGGCGCCGAACATGGCGCCCTGGAGGGCGAGCGAGCCACGGACGGCGTGGACCACCGCGGGCCGGCGGGTGCGGCCCTGCCCGCCCCGCGCCCGCCTGCCGCGCGGCCGCGCCGGGGACCCGGCCGTGACGGCCGCGGTCGGGTGCAGCGCGTAGGCGCTGGCGAAGACGGCGACGAGGGCGGCCGCGGCGCCGAGGGCGACGGCCGGGTGCGCGACGAGCGCGGCGAGTCCGACGAGGGCGGGTCCGAGGACGAACGAGACCTCGTCCAGGGTGCCTTCGAGCGAGTGGACGGCGCCGACCACGCTCTCGTCGGACCCGGCGCGGTGCGCCAGGGCCACGGAACGGGTCCGGGCGAGGGGTCCGATCAGCGGCACGGAGGCGCCGGTGGCGGCGGCGGTCGCGGCGAGCGGGAGGGTTTCGAGGCCCGCGAGGGCCCCCGTGACGAGGGCGGCGGTGGCGACGGCGTTGACCGCGGCGGCGGTGAGGACGACGGGCCGCTGTCCGTGGCGGTCGGCGAGCCGGCCCAGGACGGGTCCGAAGACCACCTGGCCGGCCGAGAGGGTTCCGCCGACCATGCCGGCGGTGGCGAGGGAGCCGCTGGTCTGGGCGACGAGCAGGACGCTCCCGAACTGGGACATCGCGACGGGCAGTCGGGCGAAGAACGAGACGAGGGGGAGTAGGGGCCCGGTCAGGGCGATGACTCTTCGATAGGTGTTGACGGTTCCAACCACTTGAGGCACCTTAACCCGGTGCAGTCACCCGGATGCATTGGGTAATGGCACGGAATCCGGCAGGCTGGGTACGTACGTTCTCATGAGCCAGCCGCTGTCACGCATGCAACCGGAAACCGATGTTCCGACACCCGTCACTCCGGCGTCGACCTACCGCCTCCAGCTCGGTCCCGAGTTCTCCTTCGCGGCGGCCGGGGCGGCCGTACCGTACCTGGCCTCCCTCGGCGTGTCACACCTGCACCTCTCCCCCGTACTGGAGGCGGTGCCCGGCTCGGCCCACGGGTACGACGTCACCGACCACTCCCGGGTGAGGGCCGAGCTCGGCGGCGAGGCGGGCCTGCGGGAGCTCGCCCGCCTCGCCCGGGAGCACGGGCTCGGGCTCGTGCTCGACATCGTGCCCAACCACATGGCGGTACCGACGCCGCTGCGGCTGAACCGGCCCCTGTGGGAGGTGCTGCGGCACGGGCCGGACTCCCCGTACGCCCGGTGGTTCGACATCGACTGGGAGGCGGGCGGCGGGCAGCTGCTGCTGCCGGTGCTCGCCGGCCCGGCGGAGTCCTGCGCACTGGAGGCCGACGGGGAGGTCCTGCGGTACGGGGAGCAGGAGTTCCCGCTGCGGGAGGGGACCGGCGGGCTGGCGCTGCCCGAGCTGCTGGCCGCGCAGTGGTACCGGCCGGCCTGGTGGCGCGAGGCCCGCACCGACCTCAACTACCGGCGCTTCTTCACCATTTCGGATCTGATCGGAGTGCGGGTGGAGGACCCGGAGGTGTTCACGGCCACCCACGCGAAGGTGCTGGAACTGGTCCGCGACGGGGTCGTGGAGGGGCTGCGGATCGACCACGTGGACGGTCTGGCCGATCCGGAGGAGTACCTGCGGCGGCTGCGCGCCGCGGCGGGCCGGGGCTGCTGGGTGGTGGTGGAGAAGATCCTGGCCCGGCACGAACGGCTGCCGCCCGCCTGGCCGGTGGCCGGCACCACCGGGTACGACGCGCTGCACCGGGTGGACGGGGTGTTCACCGACCCGCACGGCGCCGCCGAACTGGCGCTGCGCTACACGGAGAAGACCGGGATCCCGCAGTGGGAGGCGACGGCTGCGGCGTGCGCGCGCGAGGTGCTGACCGGCGACCTGGCCGCCGAGCTGGCCGCACTGGAGCGGCTGGCCGGACCCGAACTCAAGGCAGCCGTCACCGAGTTGCTGGTCTGCTATCCCGTCTACCGGCCCTACCCCGGCGACCCCGAACCCGCGCCACAGGCCGTGGAACGGGCGGCCGAGGCGGCCGGAGCGGCCGCGGTGGCGGGCGTACGGGAACTGCTGCTGCGGGACCCCTCCTTCGCCGCCCGCTTCGCCCAGACCTCGGCGGCCCTGCGCGCCAAGTCCCTGGAGGACCGGGCCTTCTACCGGTACGCGCCCCTCCTGTCGGCCACCGAGGTCGGCGGGGACCCCGGCAGTCCGGCCGTACCCGCGCAGGATTTCCACGCCTACTGCGCCGCGCTCGAACGGGACTGGCCCGGCTCCGGGACGGTGCTCTCGACGCACGACACCAAGCGCAGCGCGGACGTCCGGGCCCGGATCGCGGTGCTGTCGCAGGCCCCGCACCTCATGGACGCCGCCGCCGGCCCGGATCCCCAGCTCGCCTGGGTGGCCCGGCAGACCGCGCTGGGCCTCGGCGAGGTCCCGCAGGCCGCGCCCCGGCTGGCCGGGGCCCTGCTCAAGGCGGTCCGCGAGGCGGCCCTGCGCACCAGCTGGACCGAACCCGACGAGGCCTACGAGGCGACCGTCGCCGGATACGCCCCGCGCCCCCTCGACCTGCCGCCCGAACTCGCGGAGGCGGCCCGCGCCAATCTCCTCGGCATGGCCCTGCTGCACCTGGCGATGCCCGGGGTCCCCGAGGTGTACCAGGGCGCCGAGACGGAGTACCGGGCCCTGGTCGACCCGGACAACCGCCGCCCGGCCGAGTTCCCGCGCCGGGCGCTGGCCCGGCTGGACGCGGGGGCCGCGCCCCGGGACCCGGCCGAGGAGAAGCTGGCCCTGACCGCCGCCCTGCTGCGGCTGCGCCGGGACCGGCCCGGGCTGTTCACCGGCTACGCCCCCCTGCCCGCCCGGGGCCCGGCCGCGGAGCACTGCCTGGCCTTCGCCCGCCCGCCGGGGCTGGTCGCGGTGGCCACCCGGCTCTCGCACCGGCTGGCCGGGGCGGGGGGCTGGCGGGACACCGTCCTGCCGCTGCCGCCCGGGCGGTGGAGGCCGCTGCCGGTGGCTGGCGGCGCGCCCGGGCCGGGCGGGGCACCCGGGCCGCACCGGGCGTTCGCGCCACACGGGGCACCCGGGCCGGACGGGACCTCGTACGAGGGCGAGGTGCCGCTGGCCGGACTGCTCGACGCCCTGCCCGTCAGCGTCCTACTCCGCGACGAATAGCCCCGCGAAGGCCGCCGCCGCACCGGTCAGCGCGACCCTGGAGAACACCGCCAGGGACCGGTGCCACGGGGGGTCGAGGGAGAGCAGCGCACAGTCCTCGCCGACCGCACCCCGGACCATGTGGGCCGGGGCGACGACGATCCCGACCCCGGCGGCCGCCATCCGTACGGCCGTCGAGGTGTGCTCCGTACGCAGCACCGTGCGCGGGGTGAAACCGGCCGTGCCGCACGCCCAGTCGATGAACGGCTGCCCCTGGACCACCGGTTCCATCGCGCAGCGGATCCAGTCGCGGTCCGCGAGCTCGGCGAGCCGCACCGCCCCCCGGCCGGCCAGCGGGTCGTCGAAGGGCACGACCAGCACGAGCTCCTCCCGCCCGGCCGGGACCACCGGACCCGTCCACTCCTTGGGCTCCGGTCCCACCGCGAGGTCGGCCACGCCCCGCTCCAGCTGTTCCTCCAAGGCCTCGGTGGACCCGTACTCGCGCAGGACCAGCGCCACGCCCGGATGCCGCTTCCGCCAGCGGGCGGCCACGGCCGGGAGCATGCCCACGGCGAGGGCGTGGACGGTGGCGACGTGCAGTTCCCCGCCGACCGCCCCGGCGGCGGCGCGGGCCGCCCGCTCGGCCTGGCGGGCGCTGCGGACGGCGAGCTGAGCGTGCGGCAGGAAGGCGCGGCCCATCGGGGTGAGCCGGACCCCGCGCGGCATCCGTTCCAGCAACTGGCCGCCCACGGACCGTTCCAGGGCCTTGACCTGGTGGGAGAGGGCGGGCTGGGTCACGTGCAGGGCCTCGGCGGCCCGGGTGAAGGAGGACTCCTCCACGACGGTGAGGAAGTACTCCATCTGGCGCAGGCTCATGACCAGGAAGCATAAAGAGCGTGCATGGCCACGAAAAGATCATTGCCTTGGATCCACGGCAACGCGCCGCGCAGGCTGGGCACATGAACAGCGACAGCTACAACGCCGGCGGCAACGGCAGCGGCAGCACCGTGGACGTGATCGTGATCGGCGGCGGGACGGGCGGCTACGGCACCGCCCTGCGCGCCGCGGCCCTCGGCCTGACCGTGGTCCTCGCGGAACGCGACAAGGTCGGCGGCACCTGCCTGCACCGCGGGTGCATCCCCAGCAAGGCCATGCTGCACGCGGCCGAACTCGTCGACGGGATGGCCGAGGCGCGCGAGCGCTGGGGGGTGCGGGCGAGCGTGGAGTCCGTGGACTGGTCCGCCCTGACCGCCACCCGCGACGACATCGTCTCGCGCAACCACCGTGGTGTGGAAGGCCACTTGGAGCACGCCGGGGTGCGCGTGGTGCGCAGCGGCGCCCGGCTGACGGGCCCGCGGAGCGTACGGACCGAGGACGGACGGGAGTTCACCGCCACCCGCGGGATCGTGCTGGCCACCGGGTCCCGGCCGCGTACGCTGCCCGGCCTGGAGCCCGACGGGCACACGGTGGTGACCAGCGACGACGCCCTGTTCGCACCCGGCCTGCCGGCCTCGGTGCTGGTGCTCGGCGGCGGGGCGATCGGGGTGGAGTACGCCTCCTTCCACCGGTCGATGGGCGCCGAGGTGACGCTGGTCGAGGCGGCGGACCGGCTGGTGCCGCTGGAGGACGCGGACGTGTCGCGGCACCTGGCGCGGGGCCTGAAGAAGCGCGGGATCGACGTGCGGACGGGGGCGCGGCTGGAAGGGGCCGAGGTCACGGACGGGCTCGTACGGGCCACCGTGCGCACGTCCCGCGGGGAGCTGCGGGAGCTCACGGCGGAGCGGCTGCTCGTGGCGGTCGGGCGGGTCCCGGTCACCGACGGGCTGGACCTCGCGGCCGCCGGGCTGGCCACCGACGGGCGCGGGTTCGTGGCGCCGGCCGACTGGGCCCGGCTGGAGAGCGCCGTACCGGGGATCCACGTGGTGGGCGATCTCCTGCCGCCGCCCTCGCTCGGACTCGCGCACGCCTCCTTCGCCGAAGGGCTGCTCGTCGCCGAGACCCTGGCCGGGGTGGCGAGCCCGCCGGTGGACTACGCGGCGGTGCCGCGGGTGACCTACTCGTCGCCGCAGACCGCCGCCGTCGGGCTGACGGAGGCGCAGGCCCGGGAGGCGGCGTACGACGTGGTGGTGAACTCGATGCCGCTGACCGCCGTCGCCAAGGGGATGGTGCACGGTCAGGGCGGCACGGTGAAGGTGGTCGCGGAGCGCGGCGGGCGGGTGCTCGGGGTGCACCTGGTCGGGCCGCACGTGTCGGAGATGATCGCCGAGAGCCAGCTGATCGTGGGCTGGGAGGCCGAACCGGCGGACGTGGCCCGGCACGTACACGCCCACCCGACCCTGTCGGAGGCGGTCGGCGAGGCCTTCCTCAGCCTGTCGGGGCGGGGCCTGCACCAACGCTAGTGCTGTGGCCTGCCGATCAGGCCGGGCGAGGCTTTGGCCAGGGGATTCCACGTCGGCCGGGGGAACTGCGGAGCCCGCGGAGCAGTAGGCGGTGTGCGCGGCGGGCATGGCATCCCTTGTGACTCTCCTCCGCGACATGTGCTATCCCACCCCGCATGAACTCGCCCTGGCCGCCCGCGCCCTGGCGGACGAACACCCCGGCCTGGTCCGGCTGCGGCAGGCCGGGACCTCCCGGGCCGGGCAGCCGCTCTGGGTGCTGTCCGTCGCCGCCGCCGACGCCGCGGTCAACGGCCTGCCCGGCGGCCCGCCGGGGCAAGTGCAGGCGCTGGGCCAGGTGCCCGGCCAGGTGCAAGGACAAGGGGCCGGGCGCAATGTCCTGGTCGTCGCCGGGGCCCACGCGAACGAGCCCGTCGGCGGGGCCACCGCCCTGTCCCTGGCCCGCCGCCTCATCCGTGACCCGGCGCCGCGCGCCGGCTGCGGCTGGCACTTCCTGCTCTGCGCCGACCCGGACGGCGCGGCCCTGCACCGCACGCCCCGCCCGTACTCGCTGCTCGACTACCACCGCAACTTCTTCCGGCCCCCCGGGCCCGAACAGCCCGAGTGGGCGCCGTCTTTACTGCCCCCGGACCGGCTGCCGCCAGAGACCCTCGCCCTGACCGCCCTCATCGACGAGCTGCGGCCCGTCCTCCAGGTGTCCCTGCACGCGACGGACCTCGGCGGGTCCTGGGTGCAGCTCACGCGGGACATACCCGGCCTCGCCGAGCCCTTCGCGAAGTCGGCCGCGGAGCTGCGCATCCCGGTGGAGACCGGTGCCTCGGACGCGGCCGGCTGGCCCTCCCCCGGGCCCGGGATCTACGTGATCCCCGAACCCGGGAGCGAGGCCGCCGGAGCCTTCCACCCGGAGGACACCCGGCTGAGCACCTGGTACCACGCCCACCGGTACGCCGGCACCACCGCCATCGTCGAGGTCCCCATGTGGGCCTCCGACCTGGTGGACGATCCGGCCCCGCACCCCGACCCGCGCGGCGCCCTGCGCGTGCTGGCCGGGCGGCTCACCGAGGACGCCGCGCTGGTTGCCGGGGTGCGGGAGCTGATCCGCGGCTCCGAGCCGCCGCCGCACCGGGACCCCGACGCGGCGCCCCTGCTGCGCGCGGTGGACTGGACGCTCGCGCTGATCCCCCGGATCGCCCTGGAGTGGAGCGGCCGCGGAGCGCCCGCGGAGGCCACGGCCGCGTACATCGCCGGTATCGACGCCTTCGGGCGCCGCCTGTCGCTGCGCGCCGCCGCGATGCTGCTGCGGGTGCTGCGTACGCGGGGCCATCCGGCGGCGCCCACGCTCGACCGGCTCGTGACCGGCTGGTGCGAGGGGTTCACGGCCCGGTTCCAGGCCCGCTGGGTGCCGGTGGCCACCCAGGTGGAACACCAGTCCCGGACGGTACTGGCCGCGTACGCGCGCCTGGTGGATCCCGAACCCGGCCGCGGGCCCCGGCCGCCCGGACCGGCCCCGGCAGGACCGCGGGCCGCGGCCCCGCCGGCCGTTCAGGACGCGGCCGGGTCCACGGGCAGACCGTAACGGCGCTTGGGGCTGCCGGTGGCGCCCAGGCGCTCGTAGAAGCGGATCGCGCCCTCGTTCCAGTCGGGGGTCTGCCACTGGACCTCGTCGAGGCCGAGCTCCCGGGCGAGGTCCCATACGCCGTCCATCAGGGCGGCGCCGAGGCCGTGGCCGCGCGCGTCCTCGGCGAGGTAGAGGCAGTCCATGTGGAGGTAGTGGCGGGCGTCCCAGAAGGCGAACTCGGTGGAGCAGGCGGCGTATCCGGCCACCGCCCCGTCCGGGGTCCCGGCGAGCAGCACCCACAGCGGGGCCCCCTCGGCGAACAGCCGCGGGCCGAGCCGCTCGGCGAGGTCCGGCGGCCGGGGGGCGGACTTCTCGTACGCGACGTGCTCGTGGATGAGTTCGACGAGCCGGGGCAGGTCCTCGGGGCGCGCGCGGCGCACGACAGGCGTGTGTTCCATGAGCACCATCTTGCGCGGCCCTGCCCGGACCCTTCCTCCGGGGGACCGCCCGGCACCAGGGGCACCCCGGGGCATCCGAGGGGGCCGCCCTCCCTGGCGGCGGTGGCCGCCCGGCGGCCCCGCGTCCGTCAGGTCGCCGAAAGCCGGAAGTTGATCTTCCCGAAGCTGATCTGGTCCCCGTCCCGGACCACGGCCGAGCCCGTCACCCGTCGCCCGTTGACCGTGGTCCCGTTGGTGGAGCCCAGGTCCTTGAGCACCCACACCCCGTCCCGCAGCCGGAGCTCCGCATGCATCCGGGAGACCGTTTCATGGGTGAGCCGCAGCCCGTTGCCGGGATCGCGGCCGATCCGCAGGGTCCCCGTGCTCGGGTGCGGAAGGAGCAGCTTGGGCAGTCTTTCGGCGGCCCAGGCGCGCCGTACACCGACCGTGACGGCGGACGCCCGGCCGACCCAGCCGAACAGCCGACGGGTCCAGGGGGTCGCGTCACGCTCCCCGCCCTGGAGGTCGGCGGTGAGGACCGCGAGGTCCTCGGACCGCCGGGCGACCAGGGCGAGTTCCATCCGGCGCAGGAACGTGTCGTGCGACAGCCTGCCCAGGGCTGCGCCCTCCCGGAGCTGACCCAACGCCTGCTCGCGCTCCGCGTCGGAGAGCCGCGGCGCGGGATAGGAGGCAAATTCGAAACTGGACGTCACAGGGTGATTGTCGGCCCGTCAGGGCCGGAGTGTCCAGAACTCCCCCGCGGAGCCCTGAATGATGGGCACGATACGCATGCTGGACACCGCCGGAGACGAGGGGACCGTCCGTGCAGTTCGAGGTGTGGGCACCGCTGACAGGTCATGTCGCCATGCGACTGGACGACGCGACGTACGACATGGCGCGCGATCCGGACCGGGACGGCTGGTGGTTCGTCGAGGCCCCGGCCGCCGACGGGAGCCGCTACGGGTTCCTGCTGGACGGCGAGTCGAGCGCGGGGACCGTCGTCCGGCCCGACCCGCGCGGGCGCCGCCTGCCGACCGGGCCCGACGGGCTGTCGGCCGTGGTCGACTTCGCGGCCCTCGTCCCGGAGCCGGCCGCCCCGGGGCCGCGCACCCCGCTCCAGGACGCGGTCCTGTACGAGCTGCACATCGGCACCTTCACCCCCGAGGGCACCTTCGACGCCGCGGCCGCCCGCCTCGGGCACCTGTCCGAGCTGGGCGTCACGCACGTGGAGCTGATGCCGGTCTGCCCCTTCCCCGGCCGGCACGGGTGGGGGTACGACGGGGTCGCGCCCTGGGCCGTCCACGAGCCGTACGGCGGCCCGGCCGGCCTCGCCCGCTTCGTGGAGGCCGCGCACGCCGCGGGGCTCGGGGTGGTGCTCGACGTGGTCCACAACCACCTCGGCCCCTCCGGCAACCACCTCCCCGCCTTCGGCCCGTACTTCACCGAGACCCACCACACCCCGTGGGGGGCGGCGGTGAACCTGGACGCGCCCGGCTCCGACGAGGTCCGCGCCTACTTCCTCGGCAGCGCGCTGGCCTGGCTGCGCGACTACCGGATCGACGGGCTGCGCCTCGACGCCGTGCACGCGCTGGTCGACGGGCGGGCGCTGACCTTCGTGGAGGAACTCGCCGCGGCCGTGGACGAGCTGGCGGCGGAGACCGGCCGGCCGCTGTTCCTGATCGCCGAGTCGGACCAGTGCGACCCGCGCACCACCACCCCGCGCGCCGAGGGGGGCCTCGGCCTGCACGCCCAGTGGAACGACGACTTCCACCACGCCCTGCACTGCGCGCTGACCGGTGAATCCCAGGCGTACTACGCGGACTTCGCCGAAGCCCCGCTGGGCGCCCTCGCCAAGACCCTGACCCGGGCCTTCTTCCACGACGGGACCTGGTCCTCGTTCCGGGGCCGCACCCACGGGCGCCCCCTGGACCGCCGCCGGACCCGGGCCCACCGCTTCCTCGGCTACACCCAGACCCATGACCAGATCGGCAACCGGGCCCTGGGCGACCGGCTCGCGGCCTCCCTCTCCCCCGGCCTGCTGGCGTGCGCCGCGACCGTGGCGCTGACCGGCCCGTTCGTACCGATGCTGTTCATGGGCGAGGAGTGGGGCGCGGGCACCCCGTGGCAGTACTTCACCGACCACCCGGACCCGGAACTCGCCGAGGCGGTACGGACCGGCCGGCGGCGGGAGTTCGCGGCGCACGGCTGGAAGGCCGAGGAGATCCCCGACCCGCAGGACCCCGCCACCCGGGACCGCTCCTGCCTGGACTGGGCCGAGCCCGAGCGGCCCGGGCACGCGCGCCTGCTGGCCTGGTACCGCACCCTCGTCGCGCTCCGCCGCTCGCAGCCGGACCTGCGCGACCCGGACCTCGCGGCGGTCCGGGTCGCCCACGACGAGGAGCGGCGCTGGCTGACCTTCCGCCGGGGCGACGTACGGGTGGTGGTGAACCTCTCCCCGGATCCGGCGACGATCGCGCTGGGCCGCAACGGCGTGCGGGTCCTGGCCTCCTGGGAGCCCGTCCACCACCCGGGCCCGGACGGCCGGATCCACGTACCGGGCGAGTCCGCGGTGGTCCTGGGCCCGTAGGGGGGTCTCGCCGGCCGGGCCGGGGCGGAAATCCGCTCCGCCTCCGTCCGGGCCCCGGCTCAGGGCGCTATTCGACGATCGCCATCTCGCGCGGGGCGTTGTTGAGGCGGCGCACCCCGTCCTCGGTCACGGTCACGATGTCCTCGATCCGGACGCCGAACCGGCCCGGCAGGTAGACCCCCGGTTCCACGGAGAAGCACATGCCGGGGACCAGGGGCTGCTCCTCGCCCTCGACCATGTACGGCGGCTCGTGGGTGGTGACGCCGATGCCGTGGCCGGTGCGGTGGATGAAGCGGTCCCCGTAGCCGAACTCGGTGATGACCGCGCGGGCCACCCGGTCCACCTCCTGGCAGGCGATGCCCGGCCGGACGGCCTCGGTGGCCGCCTGCTGGGCCTGGCGGACGATGTCGTGGACGCGCTGCTCCTCGGCTGTCGGCTCCCCGACGTGCACGGTGCGGGAGATGTCGGAGCCGTAGCCGTCCCGCAGCCCGCCGAAGTCGAGCACCACCATGTCGCCCTGCCGGATGACCCGGTCGGCGGCCTCGTGGTGCGGGTTCGCGCCGTTGGGGCCGGAGCCGACGACCGTGAAGTCGACCTGGGAATGGCCGTGCACGCGCAGCAGGGCGGCCAGATCGGCGGCGACGTCGCTCTCCCGGCGTCCGGCGAAGGGCAGGTGGAGGACCTGCGCGTAGGCGGCGTCGGCGGCCTCGCCGGCCGCCGCGAGGCGTTGCAGTTCCCGCTCGTCCTTGACGGCGCGCAGCATGGGCAGGGCGTCGGTGAGGGGTACGTACGAGGTGGTGGGCAACTCCCGCTGGAGGCCGAGGAGGTGGAGGGCCCAGGTGTTGTCGCTCACCCCGAAGCGCCCTGCGACGTCCAGCAGGGGCGAGGCCACGGCGTACGGGTTCTTGCCGTCGGCCCAGTCCCGCAGGGTCAGCGCGGCGGCGCCCGGGGCCTTGGCGGCGTCGGGGGCCTCCAGCGCGGGCACGACGAGCACGGGGTCCTGCCCGGCGGCGAGTACGAGCAGGGTCAGCCGCTCGGTCTCGGCGGTGACGCGGTAGCCGGTGAGGTGGGCGAGGTCGGGCCCGGGGGCGATCAGCAGGCCGGCCAGTCCCGCGTCGGCGGCGCTCTGTGCGGCGGCGGCCATCCGGGCGGCGTAGTCGGCCGCGGTGAAGGGGGCGGGGTCAGTGGTCATACGGGGATCCTGCCGTGAGCCGTGCGGCAAGGGCAGCGGCCGCGCCGGTCGGGGCGCCGGGCGAGAGCAGTTCCGTACGGTGCACCAGGCGCGGCGCGGACAGCGCTACGGCGGCCCCGCCCCCGGCGGCCGCCGCGGCCCCGGCCACGCGGTGCGGCAGCAGGACGAGGCCGTGTCCGGCGAGGGCCAGCGCGCAGAGGCCGTGCAGGTCGGTGCCCTCGTAGCGCACGGCGGTACGGGACGCCGGGCGGGCGGTGATCCCGGCGGCGCCGACGGGCAGGCCCACGCCGGGGGCGTCGAGCCAGCGCGCGTCGGCGAGGTCCGCCAGCCGGAGCGCGGCCCGCCCGGCGAAGGGGTGCCCGGCGGGGAGCAGCACGGCCAGCTCCTCCTCGCCCACGCCGGTCACGGTCAGCGGGGCCACGTCGGGCAGCCGCAGCGGGTCGCTGGGCGCGGCCAGGCCGTCGACCAGGCCGAGGTCGCAGCCTCCGGTGGCGACGGCGGCGGGCACCTCGGCGGGCGGCAGCACCCGCAGGGTGACGCCGGTGGCGGGCAGGGCGGCCGGCAGCCGGGGCCCGAGGGCGAGGGGGGACACGGCGAGCGTGACCCGCCCGGGCGGCGCGGCGGCCAGCCGCAGCACGTCGGCGCGGGCGGCGTCGAGCCGCAGCAGCAACGGCCCGGCGTGTTCGAGGAGCCGCACCCCGGCGGGGGTCGGGGCCACCGGCCGGCGGGTGAGCAGCTCGGCGCGCAGGTCCCCTTCCAGGGCGGCGACGTGCTGCGAGACGGCGGACTGGGTGTAGCCGAGCTCCCGGGCCGCCCCGGAGAAGGAGCCCAGGCGGGCGACGGCGACGAAGGTGCGGAGCAGGTGCGGATCCATGCCCATCAGCATTGCTTATCGATCATGCAGGAACAATCGTTGGCGCTGAAGTGGGATCCGGTCGCAGGATGATCAGCATGACCACCGCACCGATCTCCCCGACCACCGCACCGATCGCACGGGTCGCCCTCGTCGGCGACCGCTCCCCGCACGTGACCTCCCACACCCGGGTCCCGCTCCTCCTCGAAGCCCTGGCCGCGCGCGACGGACTCGTCCTCGACGCGTACTGGATCCCCACCGGCGACGCCGAGGCCGAGGCCGCCTCCGGGGCCCTGGCCCGCTTCGACGCCGTGTGGGTGCTGCCCGGGAGCCCGTACGCCAGTGAGGCCGGGGCGCTGGCGGCGATCCGCACGGCCCGCGAGGAGGCCATCCCCTTCCTCGGGACCTGCGGCGGCTTCCAGCACGCCCTGCTGGAGTACGCCCGTACCGTCTGCGGGCTGGCGGGGGCCGCGCACGCCGAGCAGGACCCCGGGGCCGAGGACCCGCTGATCGCGCCGCTCGCCTGTTCGCTGGTGGGGCACTCGGGCCTCGTACGGGCCGAGGCCGGTTCGCTGGCCGAGGCCGCGCTCGGCGCGGAACGCTCGGTGGAGCACTACCACTGCGACTACGGGCCCGCGCCCCGGCACCTGCCGGCGCTCACCGCCCACGGGCTGCGGCTGTCGGGGCACGACGAGGACGGGCAGGTGCGGGTCGTGGAGCTGCCCGGACACCCCTTCTTCCTCGCCACCCTGTTCCAGCCGGAGCTGTCCGGGGACGGGACCAGGCCGCATCCGGTGATCCGGGCGCTCGCCGCGGCCGCCGTCGCCCACGCCGCCCGCCGTGCTGACGGGGTCACCGCCCGGCTCGCCGCCACCCTGGCCGGGAGCCGGTCCGCCGGATAACGCGTCGCGGGAGCACCCCGCTGATCGGCTATGCTGTGCTTGCACATCGAACGGGCGGTCCGCCGCCCGTCGTGGTGGGTGTAGCTCAGTTGGTAGAGCACCTGGTTGTGGTCCAGGTGGCCGCGGGTTCAAGTCCCGTCACTCACCCTGCCGGTCCCCTGGGGGTACGAGGTTCTTCCTCGTACCCCCAGGGGCCTTTTCTTGCGCCCCGACGCCGTACGCCCTGCCCGGCTCGCCCATGGGAGCCAAGCCCGCGAGGTCAACGCAAGCATTGACCTCGCGAGCGGCGGGAGCGGGCGGATTCGCCCGTTCGGGAGCGTCAGACGGTCTTGATCGCCGGGTCGGAGACGCCCGGCGCGCCCGTCTCCACGTGGCCTGCGAAGCGGCGCAGGAAGGTGGTGTCGGCGTCGGAGACGACCTTGACGTCGTACCAGCGGGCCGTCGTGCGGAGGTCGACCGTGTGGGTCACCGTGGCGCCGGGGTTGACCTTGAAGGTCTGGGGCGCGCCGCCGTAGGCGTTGGTCACCGTCAGGTTCACCGCGGCCGTGCCGGAGTTGGACATGCTCAGGGTCAGGTTGCCGGTGGCCGCCACGTGGCGGGCCGTGACCTCGGGGCCGGCCTTCTTCGCCGGGCCCTTCCAAGTGCGCAGGAAGCCGTTCGGGCCCCAGACCGTCAGGTTGATCTGGTTGCCGGTGGAGGCGCTGGTGCTCCAGGTGTCCGAGAGGGTCTTGCCCGCCTCGACGGTGTAGGGCCAGGGGCCGTCCGTCCGGTTGCCGGAGGTGCTGTGGAAATGGGCGCCGAGGGTGGGGCCGCTGGCGAAGGTCAGGGTGAACTTGCCGGTGGACACGGCGGCCTTGCCGTCCACGTACGGGCTGTAGCCCAGGGCGCGGGTCGGCTTGGAGCCGGCCTCCTGCTTCGGGAGGGTGCCCGTGGCCGGCACGGTCGGGTAGTAGGACGGGTGGCGGTCCTTGTCCGGCGGGACGTAGCCGGCCGTGGAGGGGAGCGCGGCGGGCGCCGCGTCCGCCCGGGTGAAGTCGAAGGCCGAGGTCAGGTCCCCGCACACGGCGCGGCGCCACGGCGAGATGTTGGGCTCCTGCACCCCGAAGCGCTTCTCCAGGAAGCGGATCACGGAGGTGTGGTCGAAGGTCTCGGAGCAGACGTAACCGCCCTTGCTCCAGGGGGAGACCACGATCATCGGCACGCGCGGCCCGAGCCCGTACGGTCCGGCCGCGTACCCGCCGCCGCCCGCGTACAGGTCGCCCGTGACGTCGGCCGTGGACAGGCCCCAGGCCGAGGAGGCCGGCGGGTACGGCGGGACCACGTGGTCGAAGAAGCCGTCGTTCTCGTCGTAGGTGATGAACAGGGCGGTCTTCGCCCACACGGCCGGGTTCGCGGTGAGCGCGTCCAGGACCTGCGAGATGTACCAGGCGCCGAAGTTCGTCGGCCAGTTCGAGTGCTCGCTGAAGGCCTCGGGGGCGGCGATCCAGGAGACCTGCGGGAGGGTGCCGTTCACCACGTCCGCGCGCAGCCGGTCGAAGTACCCGTCGCCCGCCTTGACGTTCGTGCCCGTGCGCGCCTTCTCGTACAGGGCGCTGCCGGGCTGGGCGTTGCGGTAGGTGTTGAAGTACAGCAGCGAGTTGTCGCCGTAGTTGCCGCGGAAGGCGTCGTCGATCCAGCCCCAGTGGCCGGCCGCGTTCAGGCCGTCGCCGATGTCCTGGTAGACCTTCCACGAGACGCCGGCGGACTCCAGCCGCTCGGGGTAGGTCTTCCAGCCGTACCCCAGCTCCTGGTTGCCGAGGACGGGGCCGCCGCCGGTGCCGTCGTTGCCCGTGTAACCGCTCCACAGGTAGTAGCGGTTGGGGTCGGTGGCTCCGATGAAGGAGCAGTGGTAGGCGTCGCAGACGGTGAAGGCGTCGGCGAGGGCGTAGTGGAACGGGATGTCGTTCCGCGTCATGTACGACATGGTCGTGGCCGTCTTGGCCGGCACCCATTTGTCGTACTTGCCCTTGTTGTAGGCCTGCTGTCCGCCGGCCCAGTCGTGGTTCAGACCCGTGAGGAACTGCATCCCGAGGTCTTCCACCTGCGGGTTGAAGGGCAGGATGTCCTTCGTCCCGTTGGACTGGTGGAAGACGGACTTGCCGTTGTCCTGGAGCACGGGGCGGGGGTCGCCGAAGCCGCGTACGCCCTTCATCGCCCCGAAGTAGTGGTCGAAGGAACGGTTCTCCTGCATCAGGACGACGACGTGCTCGATGTCCTGGATCGTTCCGGTGCTGCCCTGCGCCGGGATGGCCGCGGCCCGCGCGATGCTCTCGTTCAGCATCGCGACGGCCGCGGTGCCTCCGGCGATCTGGAGGAACCTGCGACGGTTCAGCTCTGTCATGGGTGACGACCTCTGGGAGTGATGGGGGGAGTCGGGGGCGCCCCAAGGACAGCGGTCCCGGGGTACCGGACGGGGATCAGTTCGTGACACCGCGCCGTACACCTGGCGAACGAAAGCCCTCCGGAGCCGCGCGGACCTGCCGTCGGCGCCGGCTGGAGGGAGGGTAAGGGCAACGCCCTGCGCACAACAGGCCCCGGCAGCACACTCTTTGCACGATGACCGGTTCCCGTCCCGCGTACTCAACCGGGCCGCACCGCGATATGAGCATCCGTACTCAGGACCGGGCGGGCCCGGCTTGTCATCGTGTGGACATGCTCTTTCAGCCATCTGCCCCGCCGCCGCGCGCCGGGATAACCGCCGTCGGCAGCCTGCTGCCCGAGCAGGTCCTGTCCTCGGAGAACCTCCAGCTGGAGGTGGCCCGGCGCAGTGGCCTGACCCTGCCCCCGACCCTGCTGAAACAGGCCACCGGGATCGTCTCCCGCCGGGTCGCCGACGAGGGGGTGTACGCCTCCACGCTCGCCGTGGGCGCCGCCCGCCGGGCCCTGGACTCCGCCGGACTGGACCCGCTCGACATCGACCTGCTGGTCTTCGCCTCCGCCTCCCGGGACATGGTCGAACCCGCCACCGCGCACATCGTGCAGGAGGAGCTGGGCTCGCGGGCCCACGCCCTGGACGTCACCAACGCCTGCAACAGCTTCGTCAACGGGATCGACCTCGCCCGGTCCATGGTCCTGGCCGGGCGGGCCCGGCGGGCCCTGGTGGTCACCGGGGAGACCCCGAGCCGGGCCGTGTGCAAGGACCCCGCCGACTTCGCGGAGTTCCGGCGCGGCTTCGCGGGCTACACCTTCGGGGACGCGGGGGCGGCCGTCGTCGTGGAGGCCGTGCAGCGTGGCGGCATCCTCCACGTGGACACCGAGACCCACTCGGAGCACTGGGAGGTCGGCGGCATCCCCGGCGGCGGGTCCCGGCACCCGCGCGGGGACGCGTACACCTACTTCCGCGGCGACGGACACGAGCTGCGGGGCGTCTTCGAGAAGGTGGGCACCGCCGTCATCGAGCGGACGCTGCACCGCACGGGCATGGACTGGGACGGCTTCGCCAAGGTGCTGGTGCACCAGGTGACCGTGCCGTACCTGGAGCGGTTCGCGGAGCTGACCGGGGTGCCCGCCGGGAAGCTGGTGGTGACCGTGCCCGAGCTCGGCAACATCGCGAGCGCGAGCATCGGGGTGCAGCTGGACCGGGTGTACGGGGAGCTGGCCCCGGGCGAGCGGGTGCTGTTCGTGGGCCTCGGCGGCGGGATCAGCATCATGACCATGGTCTGGGAGAAGTCATGAGCACCGGCCTGTGGGTGGTCGTCCCCGCGCACGAGGAGGAGGCCCGGCTGGCCGACACCCTGCGGGCGCTCGCCGCGCAGCGGGACCGGGACTTCACGCTGCTGGTCGTCGACAACGCCTCGCGGGACGCCACCGGCGCGATCGCCCGCGCGTTCGCGGCGTGGGCGCCCTTCCCCGTCGAGGTGATCGAGGAGCCGCAGAAGGGCGTGGGGTCCGCCGTGGACACCGGCTTCCGGTACGCCATCGACCGGGGCGCCGCCCTGCTCGCCCGCACCGACGCCGACTGCCTGCCCCGGCCGGGCTGGACCCGCGCCGCCCGGACCGCCCTCACCCGCAGTCCGGGGCTGATCTGCGGACGGATCACCGCCCGGCGCGACGAGCACGGCCCCCTCGGCCGGGCCGGGTTCGGCGTCCTCGTGGCCCTCGCCGCGCTCTTCGGACGGCTGCGGCCCGAACACGCCCGGCGCAACGGCTACCGGGCCCCGTACCGCATGCACGCCGGGAACAACATGGCCATCACCGCCGAGCTGTACCTGGCCGTCGGCGGCATGCCCCGGCGGCCCTCCCCCACCGACCGGCTCTTCCTCAACGCCGTACGCCGCCACACCGACCGCATCACGCACTGCCGGGAGATGGTCGTGGAGAACTCGACGCGGCGCCTGCGGGCCTACGGCATCGCGGGCACCGCCCGCTGGTACCTGGACCAGGGCAGCGGCCGCCACGGAACGGACCCCCGCTGATGCTCGACCGCCTCGACCACGCGCTGCGCAGCCGCCCCGAGCGGCCCGCCGTCCTCACCGCCGCCCGCAGCGGCGCACCCCGGGTCCGCGCCACCCGCGGCGAACTCGCCGAGCTGGGCGACGCGTTCGCCGCCGCCCTGCACGCGCGCGGACTGCGCGCCGGGGACACCGTCGGCGTCGCCGTACGCCCGGGCCCGCGGGCGCTGGCCGTACTGCTCGCCCTGTGGCGGCTCGGGCTGCGCGGGGCCGTGCTCGACCCCGGCGCGGGGCCCGACGTCCTGCGCGCCCGCCTCGCCCTGGCCCGGCCCTCGCTGGTCCTCGCCGACGCCACCGCCCAGGCGGTGGCGGGCTGGGCCCGGCCGCTGGCCCGGCGGGCCCGGCTCGCCCTGCCGGACCTGGCCGAGCTGGGACCGGTGGCCACCGTCGGGCCGCGGCTGCCGGGCTGTGCGCCGGCGCTGGACCTGGCGGCGTCCCGGGCGGGGGTTCCCGTACACAGGGACGACGACGGGGCCGGGGACGCGGTGATCGTCTTCACCTCCGGGACCACCTCCCGGCCGCGCGCCGTGGTCCACAGCCGGGCCGGCCTGGCCGCCGGGATGGCCACCGTCGCCGCCCTCTTCGACGCGCAGCCGGGCCGACCGGTGCTCGGCGGCACCTTCTTCGTCCTGGTCCCCGCGCTCACCGGCGGCGCCCCGGTCGCCCTCCCGGCCCGCACCCCCCGGGTGCTGGCCCGGCAGCTGCACCGGCTGCGCCCGCAGGACACCTACCTGACCCCGCCCCAGCTGCGGGACGCTCTCGGCGCGGGCGCCCGCTTCCACGGCCGGGTGTGGACGGGCTCCGCCCCCGCAAGCGCCGCGCTGCTGGAACGGGTCCGGGAGGCCGGCGCGGACCAGGCCTGGGGGGTCTACGCGCTCACCGAGCTGTTCCCGGCGGCCGCCGTCGAAGCCCGTGAGAAGGCCGCCTTCGAGGGCCCCGGGGACCTGGTCGGCGCCCCGCTGCCGGGCGTCGTCGCCAAGCCCGGCGCGGACGGCGAGCTCCTGCTCGCCGGGGAGGCGGCCCGCCACCGCTACCTCGGGGAGGAACCCGACCCGTGGGTGCGTACGGGTGACCGGGCGCGGCTGGACCCGGCGGGGCGGATCGTCCTGGAGGGCCGCTGCAAGGACATGGTGCTGCGCCGGGCCGAGAACATCTACCCGGGCCTGTACGAACCCGCCCTGCACGTACCGGGCGTGGAGCTGGCCCTGCTCGTCGGGGTTCCGGCGGGCGAGGGCGACGAACGGCTGGTGGCCGTCGTACAGCCGGATCGCGGTGTGGACGAACCCGCCCTGCGCAGCGCCCTGTCGGGCCCGCTCCACCGGATGGGCGCGGCACGCCCCGACGCCCTCCTCTTCGCCCGCATCCCCCTGACGGGGCGCTCGCGCAAGCCGGACCGGGCGGCCACCTCCGCCCTGGCGGCACAACGCCTCGGCCCGACGGCCTGACCCCGCCCCGGAACGCTCCCGGCCCGCCCGGCAGGCCAGCCCGGGCGGCCCCATCCGCGTCCGGTTCCCGTAGTCCCGATCCTCACGAAGGTACGTACCCGATGAGCCACACGTCCCACGCCCGGGCCCGGCGGCGCGACCGCCGGGTCTACCTGGGCAGCCATCCCGTGCTGTTCGGACTGCTCGCCGCGACGCGCGGCCGGCCCGTCCGCCGGCTCGGCGGCACCCTGCTGGTGCACGGGGCGGAGGCCTACCGGGAGGCGCTGACCCGGCTGCCGCTCGACCGTACGGCGGCCGGGACGACGGGCGCCGCCGCGCGAGCCGCCCTGCCGGGCGGCGCCGGCGGCGTGCTGTTCGACCAGGAGGGCGGGGCCCACCGGGCGGATCGGCGCGGGCTCGCGGCCGGGCTCGGCGCGGCCGGGGTGGAGGAACTACGCACGGTGTGGCGGCCGTTGCTCGTACGAGGCCTCGCGCCGCTGGCACAAGGCGGCGAGGTGGACCTGGTCGAGCTGGCCCGGGAGCTGTCCGGGTCGGTGGTGTGCGCCCTGCTGGGCTCGCACGCCGACCCGCGGGCCGTGGCGGAAGCCGCCGCCGAGGCCGCGGCCGCCTCCGTACGCAGCCACCTGCCGGGCCCGCGCCGCCCAGGCGCCGAGGCCGCCGCGTCCCGGGCGGCGGACCGCCTGCGCCTGCTCCTGGGCACCGACAGGGGTTCGGTCCCCGGCCCGCGCCCTGGCCACAGCCCCGGCTCGGACACGGGCTCCGGCTCCGGCTCCGGCCCGGGCTCCGGCTTCGCTGAGGAAGGCCTGGCCGCGATGGTGGCGGTGGCCGCCGTCAACACCACGGTCGCCGCGCTGCCCCGGGCCGTGGCCTGGTGCGCCGACGCGGGCCTGTGGGACCAGGCCGCCGACGAGGCACTGCGGCCGGCGCTGGCCGACGAGCTGCTGCGGGTCACCGCGGCCTCGCCGCTGCTGCCCCGGGTGGCCGCCGGGGACGGGACCGTCGGCGGCTGCCCGGTGCGGGGCGGAGACCGGCTGCTGCTGGTGGCCCGGCACGCGGCCCAGGCGCACCGCCGGGACCCGGACGCCCGGGCGCCCGCCGGCCCGGACCTCGCCCACCTGGTGTTCGGCGCCGGACCGCACAGCTGTCCCGGGGCCCGGCTGGCCCGCGTACAGCTGGCCGACGTCCTGGCGGCGCTGGCCCCGTACCGGCCGGTCGTGACGCGGGCGCGGGTGGACCGCGCGGCCGCGCTGCCGGGCTGGCGTTCGCTGACGGTGAGGGCGGGGTCGTGAGCGCCCGTACGCGCGTCGCGGTCACCGGGGCCAGTGGCTTCTGCGGAGGCCAGGTGGCCCGGACGGCCGCCGCGCGCGGGGCGCAGGTGGTGTGCGTGGGCCGCAGGCCGGGCCCGGTGGGGGAACACCGCTTCTGGGACGCGGCGCACGGGGAACCGGACCTCTCGGGAGTGGACCTCGTCGTGCACTGCGCGGCGGCGGTCGGCGACCCGGCGCCCGGCTCGGCGGCCGGGGCGGGGATGCGCGCGGTCAACGTCGACGGCACACGACGGCTGCTCTGGGCGGCGGCCGGCCGGCCGGTGGTCTGGGTGAGCAGCGCGAGCGTCTACGACCCGCGCCTGGACCGGAGCCTGGTCGGCGAGGACCACCCCCGCGCCGGCCACCTCAACGCCTACGGGCGGACCAAGGCCGAGGGCGAGGCCCTGGCGCTGGCCGGGGGCGCGGTGGTGCTGCGGCCGCGCGCGGTCTACGGGCCGGGCGACACCCAGCTCCTGCCCCGGCTGCTCTCCCGGGTCCGGGCCGGGACGCTGGCGCTGCCCGGGCCGGACGTCCGGCTCAGCCTGACGGCGGTGGAGAACCTCGCCGACGCCTGTCTCGCGGCGGCGGGCTGGCCTCCGGGCGCGTACAACGTGGCCGACGCCGAGCCGTACGGCCGCGACGCGGCCGTCGGACGGGTCCTGCTCGCCCACGGGGTCCGGGCCCGCGTCCGGCACCTGCCGCTGCCGCTGGCCGCCACGGCCGCCCGCGCGGCCGAGACCCTGGCCCGCCTCACGGGCACCGAACCGGCCCTGAGCCGCTACGCGGTGGACCAGCTGGCGCACCCGGTGGTCCTGGACCTGACCCGGTCCCGCTCCCAGGGCTGGACCCCGCGCCGCACCCTGGAGGACTACCTGGCTTCGGTGGCCTGAGGCGACCGGAGCGGGCGCGTCAGACCGCCGCCACGGCTCCCGCGCCGGCGATGAGCCGGTCCAGGAGCGAGAGCAGGCAGGCGCGGACGTCCTGGCGGGAGCGGGCGTCCAGCATGAGGACGGGGGTGTTCGGATCGCGCAGGTGCAGCGCCGCCCCGATCTCCTCGGCGGTGTAGGGCTGCTCGCCGTGGAAGCAGTTCGCGCCGACCACGAAGGGCAGTCCGCGGCTCTCGAAGAAGTCGACCGCGGGGAAGCTGCGGTCCAGGCGTCGCGTGTCGACCAGCACGATCGCCCCGAGCGCCCCGTTGAGCAGGTCGTCCCACATGAACCAGAAGCGCTCCTGGCCCGGCGTGCCGAACAGGTAGAGGACGACTCCGGCGTCGGTGAGGGTGAGGCGGCCGAAGTCCATCGCCACGGTGGTCACCGTCTTGGACTCGATGCCGTCGAGGTCGTCGACGCCGACACCGGCGGCCGTCAGCCGCTCCTCCGTCCGCAGGGGCTCGATCTCGGAGATCGACTCGACCAGGGTCGTCTTGCCGACTCCGAATCCCCCGGCGATGAGGATCTTGACGGGCGCTTCCCGCGGGGCGGGAATGTCATATCCGGGCAAGGTTGTCCCTGATTCTCATGAGCAGGTGGACATTGGTGGTCTCGGCCCCTTCCAGGGGCGACCGGTGGTGGATCAGCCCGCGGTCCGCGAGTTCGCCCAGGAGCAGCGTCATCGGGGTGAGGCGGATGTGCATCCGCGCCGCTATCTCGGCGACAGCCCGGCCGCCCGGGGGCGCGCACATGGCGAGGATGGCCCGCCACTCGGTGGGCAGGCCGCCCTGGGCGTCCTCGGGAACCGCCGCCGTGATCGTGGTGTCCATGGTGAGGACGGTGTGCGGAGCGGCCGTACGTCCGTCGGTCAGGGCGTACAGCCGGGTACGGCGGCGGCTCGGCGCGGGCTGTGGCTCGTCCTGCGGCATTACTCGGTCGGCACCTGGCCGCGCTCCGGGGTGCCCAGCCACTCGCCGAGGGCCTGGGCGGTCCGTACGGCCTCGCCGCCCAGCTCCCCGAGGCGGGCCTTGCGGGAGGTCACCACGATGAGCGTGCTGCCCTCCCCGCACCCGACGACGCAGAGGTAGCGGTCGTCCATCTCGACGAGCTGGCGGATGACCCGGCCGCCGTCGATCTCCCGGGATATCGCCTTCATCGTGGCCGCGATGCCGGAGGCCGCGGCCGCCATGCGCTCGGCCTGGGGCTCGTCCAGCAGGTAGGCGCTGAGCTTGATGCCGTCGTTGGACAGCAACACCGCTCCCTGGATGCCGGCGATCCGGTTCAGGTTGTTGTCCAGGACGCTGTAGATGGCTTCGTTGAATGCCGCTGTGTTCGATGAGGTAGTCATGGCCGATCCCGTCGGAGCTCTTCTTCCACTGTCTGGGTCCCGTGTTCGTAGTCCGCCCAGGCGTCGGCCACCTCTTCAGGTGTCTCCGTGTCCGGCCGGAGGGCTGGTTCCGGGGCACGGGGCGCACGTAGCTGTTCGGCGATGTGGGTCTGCGGGACGCGCTCGGGCAGCGCCGGCCGGGTGGGGGCGGCCGCCAGGGCCGGCCGGACCTCGGGCTCGGGCCCGGGCGCGGACGCCGCTCCAGGCGCACGCGCCAGCAGCTTCGCGGGGCGGCTCGGCAGCCCGGCGGCCGTGTGCCGGGCCGGCTCGGGCCCCCGTTCCACGGAAGGGCGCGGCGCCGGGACGGCGGCGGGCAGCTCCAGGGCCGCGGGTGCGGGCTCGATCCCGCGCGGTGCTTCCCCTTCGGTCGCCACCAGCAGGTCCCCGGGGAGGATCACCACGGCGGCGGTCCCCCCGTACACCGAGCGGCGCAGGATGACGCTCGCCCCGAGCTGGTCGGCGAGGTGGCCGACGACGAAGAGTCCCAGCCGGTGCGCGTTCTCCGCCAGGACGGAGTACGGCGGGGCCGAGTGCAGGCGCTCGTTCATCTCCTCGTACCGCTCGGGGGTGACGCGCGGCCCGCGGTCCTCGATCTCGACCGACAGCCCGTCCGCCACCAGTTCGGCGCGGATGACCACCTTCGACCGCGGCGGGGAGAACCGGGTGGCGTTGTCCAGCAGCTCCGCGAGCAGGTGGCTGATCTGGCTGATCGCACGGGGTTCCACGCTGGTCTCGTCCATCGCCTGCCGCTCGATGCGCCGGAAGTCCTCGACCTCCGCGGCGGCTTCGCGGAGCAGGTCGGCGATGCGCATGGGCTCGGTGTGCGGGTCGGGGACCTCGCCGCCCGCCAGGATGAGGAGATTCTCGATCTGGCGCCGCATGCCCACCGTCAACTGGTCGGCACGCATCAACTGGGCGAGCAGCGCTTCGTCGTGGCCGAAGGTGTCCTGGAGGTCCTCGGTGAGGCTCAGCTGGCGGCTGACCAGGTTTCCGGTGCGCGAGGCGATGCCCGTGGCGAACAGACCGAAGCCGTGGCGCTCGGCCGCGAGCTGCCGGTGCCCGTCGACGGATACGGCGACGGCCCGGGCGAAGGCATCGCTGATGCGTCCGACCTCGTCACGGTCGCCGCGCACCGCCGGCAGCACTTCGGCGTCGACGGTCTGCCCGCGCTGGAGCCGGGCGACGACGTCGGGGAGGGTTTCCTCGGCGACGGTCACCGTGCGTTCGTGCAGGTCGTGCAGGCGGCGGAGCACCGACCGCGTGGTGAACACGACCACGACCACGACGGCCAGCAGCCCGCCGCCGCTTCCCCCGATGAGCCAGGCGACCTCGGTCTCCAGCTCTGCGGCCTTGGCCTCGCCGCGCGTGAGCACCTGGCGCGCCCGGTCGACGTTGAGCGTGGCCATCTGCACCGAGAAGTTCGCGTGCGCGGACCGCCAGCCGGCGACGTCGGCGGGCAGCTTGACGCCGGAATCGACGTCCGTGTGCTCGGAGACGACCGCGTTCTCGATACGGACCTTCGCCTGCCAGTCCGGGGAGGCGACGATCCGCTCGTAGAACCGCCGGTCCCGCTCGGACAGATGCGGCACGATCCATGTCTCGTGCAGGTACCGCTGGGCTCCCACGGCATCGGTGAACTGCTCGAAGCCGGCCGCGCTCAGTTGCCTGGACGGCCCGGCCAGGGCCAGGATCGTGTCCTCGCGCGCCACCATCTCGCCGGCGGAGAGCATCGACACCACGGGCCGGCTCTCCTGGACGAGTTCGGCGTCCTCCGCGTGGCTGAATTCCTGCTGGTACGTCTGAATGACCGCGTCGATCACCCCGGTGTAGTAGGCGAGCGTGCTGTCGGCGCCGCCGGTACGGGCGTCCGCGCGCTGGCGGTACGCGGCCAGGCCGTCGAGTCGCCGGTTCACTTCGGCGAACGCGTCCGAACCGGCCGCCAGCCCACGGAAGGTGGCCACGCCCTTGTCCGTGGCCTCGCGCCGGCCCCGCAGCTCCTCCTCGGCCCCGGCGGCGCCCGCCCACAGGGCGGCGGTCATCGTCCGCTCGGCCTGCATGCCGACCATGAGCGTGTACAGCGGGGCGCCGATCCGCTCGGAGGCCGCGACATCGGCCCGCAGGTGCTCCGACTGGGCCAGCAACCGCTCGGCGGTCACCGCCACTTGGGCGCCCATCGCGGCGGTGGGGAGCACGGCCAGCCAGATGAGCATGGTGCGCAGGCGCACGGTGCGCCGCCGACGGGGCTTCGACTGCCCTGGTACGCCTTCGGGTTCTATGGGAGACATCGGACCTCGGGTACGGGGGCGGCGGGGGCAGCAGGGCGGACGGACCGGGTTCAACCGGTCCGACTGCGGCGGTATCTGAGGGTGCCGATCATAACCAGCCATCCCGGGGAAACGGACAGGTGTCTTCTGCGGCCAAAGCATGCTAATGGCGGCGGATCACCGCGGGTGGGAGACCCGATCGGAACCCAACCGCGACGTTCCGGACACCAGGACGGGCCCTCCCGACCGGCACGAGGTCGAAGAGGGCCCGCCAGGGAGCGCGCGAGGTCAGCCCTCGTCGGAGGCCGGGGTCAGCCGCAGGGAGATCGAGTTGATGCAGTACCGCTGGTCGGTCGGCGTGGGGTAACCCTCGCCCTCGAAGACGTGCCCCAGATGGGAGCCGCACTTCGCGCAGCGGACCTCGGTGCGGACCATGCCGTGCGAGGTGTCGGCGATCAGCTCGACGGCCTCGGTGTCCTTCGGGTCGAAGAAGGACGGCCAGCCGCAGTGCGACTCGAACTTCTCCGACGAGCGGAACAGCTCGGCCCCGCAGCCGCGGCAGGAGTAGACGCCCTCCGTCTTGGTGTCGGTGTACTCACCCCGGAAGGCCGGCTCGGTGCCCGCGAGCCGCAGCACCTGGTACTCGGACGGTGTCAGTTCCGCCTGCCACTGCTCGTCCGTCTTCTCGACCTCGTACGACATCGCTCTTCCGCTCCCTAGTTCGCCAGGCGGGCGAGGATGGCCGGACCGAGGTCCGTGACGTCGCCCGCGCCCATGGTGAGAACGAGATCACCCGGCTTGGCCATTCCCGCGACGACGTCGGCGACGGCCTCCTTGGAGTGCTCGGCGGTGACGTCGGCGCCCGCCGCCCGGGCGGCGGCGATGATCAGCTCGCTGGTGATCCCGGGGATCGGGTCCTCGCGGGCCGGGTAGATGTCCAGGACCACGGAGGCGTCGGCGAGGGCCAGGGCCTGGCCCATCTCCTTGCCCAGTTCCTGGGTGCGGGAGAAGAGGTGCGGCTGGAAGACGACCAGGATGCGGGAGTCCCCGGCGGCGCCGCGGATGGCCTCCAGGTCGGCGGTCATCTCGGTGGGGTGGTGCGCGTAGGAGTCGATGACCTGGACGCCGGCCGCCTCGCCCTTGAGCTGGAGGCGGCGCTTGACGCCGGTGTACTTGCCGAGGGCGGAGGCCAGGTTGTGCGCCGGGATGCCGAGGGCGACACCGGCGGCGAGGGCGGCCACCGCGTTGTGCGCGTAGTGGCGGCCGGGCACGGAGACGGTGAAGGTGAGCATCCGGCCGCCCAGGACGACGGTGACCTCGCTGGTCAGGCCGCGCGGGACGATCTTGACGATCTGGACGTCGGCGGTGTCCTCCTCGCCGTACGTGACGATCTGGAGGCCGGGGTTGCCGCTGACCCGGGCGGCGATCTCGGCCGCGCCGGCCTGGCCGTGGGCGACGACGAGGGTGCCGCCGGGCACGACCTTGGAGACGAAGGTCTCGAAGGACTCGTAGATCTCCTCGATCGACGCGTAGTTCGCGTGGTGGTCGAGTTCCGCGTTGAGGATGATCGCGACCTGCGGGGCGTACTTGTGGAAGGTGCGGTCGCTCTCGTCCGCCTCGGCCACGAAGATGTCGCCCTCGCCGTGGTGGGCGTTGGAGCCGGGGGCGTCCAGGTCGCCGCCGATGGCGTACGAGGGGTCCAGGCCCAGCGCCGAGAGGGAGACCGCCAGCATCGAGGTGGTGGTGGTCTTGCCGTGCGTACCGGCGACGGCGATGGGGCGCAGGCCGTCCATCAGGCGGGCGAGGGCGTCGGAGCGGTGCACGACGGGGATGCCCAGCTCGGCCGCGCGGGCCAGCTCCGGGTTGTCGGCGCGGATGGCGCTGGAGACGACCACGCAGGTGGTGTCGGGGGCGAGGTTGCCGGCGGCGTGCCCGCCGTGGACCGTGGCGCCGTGGGCGCGCAGCGCCTGGGCGGTCTCGGAGTCACCGCGGGTGTCGCTGCCGGCCACCTGCGCGCCGCGCTGGGCGAGGATCTTCGCGATGCCGGACATGCCGGCGCCGCCGATGCCGATGAAGTGGGGCCGTTCCATGGCGGTCGGCAGGCCGGGCTTCATTCAGGTCGCTCCAGGATCGAGTGCTGTGCTTGTGCGCTTTCGAGCTCTGACGGCCCAAGCCTATTCGTTGTGGGCGAAGAGCTTGAGCACCGGAACCCCTACCTTGTGGCGGGCGCGGGAGGCCCAGTCCCGGTGGAAGAACTCCTCCACGAAGTGCGGGGCGGTCAGGACGATCACTTCGTCGGCCCCGGTCTCGTCGACCACCGCCTTCAGTTTGTCGAGGGGGTGGTCCTCGACGATCTGCCCGACGGCCGTGGCGCCCTTCTTGCGCAGGGCCTCCAGGGAGTGCGCGAGCGCGTGCTCCGCGGGGCCGCGGGCGGCTTCGCCCTCGGGTTCGTCGCCCTCGCGGATCGCCTCGGGGAGCTCGCCGAGCGCGACGTCGTCGATGGCGCGCAGCAGGCGGTCCTGGTCGCCCCGGGGTTGCATGAGGACGATGAAGGAGACCGCGTCGTCCCCGTGCAGGGTGGTGACGAAGTCCACGTCCACCGGGGTCAGCGGCTGCTCGATCATCAAAACGCTCGTGAACACGGACGCCCTCTCCTTCATGGGCCGAGGCCGGCTGGCCGACCCCTGCGGAAACCATCCTGCCCCGCTGTCGCACGGGGCCTGCGCAGGTATATGTGCCCAGCGGAAGCTAAGCGGAACGAGAAATTCCGCCCCTTGTCAGATCCGACGGTAGCTCGTGAAGAGGAACCCGGCCTCTTCCAGTACGCAGGCGGGCCTCAGCCGGTGCGGAACGGCGACGGAGGGCCCGCCGGCGATCCGCTGGGCGTCACCTGCCGTGAGCATCGGCGACAGCGTCAGGCACAGCTCGTCCAGCGCGTCGGCGGCCACGAACTGGCCCAGCAGCCGTGGTCCGCCCTCGGTGAGCTGGCGGCGCAGCCCCCGCCCGGCCAGCTCCCGTACCGCGCGGGCCGGGTCCACGGCCGCGCCGTCGCCCGCCACCACGACCTCGGCGCCGGCCTTGAGCGCCTCGGCCACCCGGTCGGAGGGCGCGGTGGCGCCGGTGACCACCAGGGTGGGCACCAGGGGGGAGGTGAACAGGGGCAGCGTGAAGTCCAGGTCCAGGCTCGCGGTGACCACCGCGACGGCGGGGGCGGGACCCTGTCCGGCGGCCGCGCGGCGGGCCGCGAAGGCCTCGCGGGCGCGGGCCGGGCGGTAGCCCTCCTGGCGAACCGTTTCCGCGCCGACGACGACCACATCGGCCAGCGCCCGCAGGGTGCCGAAGATCCGCATGTCCGTCTCGCCGGAGATCGGCTGCGAGCGGCCGTCGTGCTGGGCCGCGCCGTCCAGGGTGGAGACCATGTTCGCCCGCAGCCAGGAGGCGCCGTCGTCCAGCACGGGATAGGCGTAGGCCTCGGCCAGCTCGTCCAGCGACCACTCCCGGTCGGCCTGGGCTGCTGATGTCTGATCGGTCACAGGGAACAGGCGTCGCATCGGTGCAGTGTGCCACGCCCCGTAGAGTTAAGAGCTGTGTCAACATCACTCTCCGCCCCCGGTGCCGCCCCCGGCCGGCCCCCGATAGCCGACGCGGGCCCCCAGGCCCTGTGCGCCCGCGAGCCGCGTGTGCCCGCCGAACGGCTGGTGGCAGAGATGGTGCCGCCGCCGCGCTTCGACTCGGTGCGCTTCGACACGTACGACCCGGACCCGACCCAGCCGAGCCAGGCCGAGGCCGTCACCGTGCTGAGCGGTTTCGCCGCCGGGCTCGGCGGGGCGCACGCGAGCGGCGCCGGCAAGCGCCGCTGGTTCGCCAGGGCCCCGAAGAACACCGCGCCCTCCGGCCCCCGCGGGGTCTACCTCGACGGCGGCTACGGCGTCGGCAAGACCCACCTGCTCGCCTCCCTGTGGCACGCCACGCCGGCCGAGCCCGCGCTCAAGGCCTTCGGCACCTTCGTCGAGCTGACCAACCTGGTCGGCGCGCTGGGCTTCCAGCAGACCGTGCAGACCCTCGGCGGGCACCGGCTGCTGTGCATCGACGAGTTCGAGCTGGACGACCCGGGCGACACCGTGCTGGTCTCCAGCCTGCTCAGCCGCCTCGTGGAGCAGGGCGTGGCGCTGGCCGCCACCTCCAACACGCTGCCCGGCAAGCTCGGCGAGGGCCGCTTCGCCGCCGCCGACTTCCTGCGCGAGATCCAGGGGCTCTCGGCGCAGTTCCGGCCGCTGCGGATCGACGGCCAGGACTACCGCCACCGCGGCCTGCCCGAGGCGCCGGCCCCCTTCTCCGACGAGCAGGTGGCCAAGGCCGCGTACGCGACCGAGGGCGCGAGCCTGGACGACTTCCCCGGCCTGCTGGAGCACCTGGCCCGGGTGCACCCGAGCCGCTACGGCGCGCTGACCGACGGGATAGCGGCGGTCTGCCTGACCGACGTCGGCCCGGTGCCGGACCAGTCCACGGCGCTGCGGCTGGTGGTGCTGGCCGACCGACTGTACGACCGCGAGATCCCGGTACTGGCCTCCGGAGTGCCCTTCGACAAGCTGTTCAGCGACGAGATGCTGAACGGCGGCTACCGGAAGAAGTACTTCCGAGCCATATCGCGGCTCACCGCCCTGGCACGGGACGCGAAGCCCCTGGTCTCCCAGTAGGTTTGGCACGGCCGGGCTCCTGCTGGCGCCCGGCCGTATCCACTTCTGCGAAGGGATCCACCATGGCTGCCACACGCAACGCACACGCCGTCTGGGAAGGCGATCTGCTCGAGGGCAAGGGCGTCGTCACCCTCGACTCGTCCGGGCTCGGCAGTTACCCCGTCTCCTGGCCCGCGCGGACCGACGAGGCGGCGAACGGGCGGACCAGCCCGGAAGAGCTCATCGCCGCGGCGCACTCCAGCTGCTTCAACATGGCCTTCTCGAACGTCCTGGCGAAGGCGGGCAACCCGCCGGCCAAGCTGACCACCTCGGCCGCCGTGACCTTCGTACCCGGCAAGGGCATCACCGGCATCCACCTCACCACCGAGGGCGAGGTGCCCGGCCTGGACAGCGACGCCTTCGTCGCCGCGGCCGAGGACGCCAAGGCGAACTGCCCGGTCAGCCAGGCCCTCACCGGCACGACGATCACCCTGGACGCCAAGCTCGTCTGACCCTCCCGCTGCGCCCAGGGATCCGGGGCGCCGCCCCGTGACGCCGCGCCTCGAACGCCGCACCGAACCCAGCCCCTCCGGCGTTTGAGGAGCGGGGTCCGGGGCGGCGCCCCGGAGCGGCCGGCAGGCCGCTGTCCCGAACCCCGGCAGGGGCCGGCGGTGCGACCCTCCGGCGTGTGACGCCCGTCGCGGGCGGCCCGGCGTGGTACCACGGGCCGGTGCCCGTGACCCGACGCAGCCTGCTCGCCGCCGGTGCGATCTCCTTCAGCGGGGCGCTCGGCGCCCTCTTCGCCGGCAGCGCCGGTGCCGCCCGGCCGACCCGGGGGTACGGGCCGCTCCTTCCCGATCCGCGCGGGCTGCTCGATCTGCCGGCCGGGTTCTCCTACCGGGTGCTCTCGCGGGCGGGCGACCGGCTCCGCTCCGGCGAGGGAACCGTCCCGGCCAACTGCGACGGCATGGCCGCCTTCGGCGCCGGCGGAGGCAGGGTGCGCCTGGTCCGCAACCACGAGAACCGCACCACCGCCGCGCTGCGCGTCCCCGCCGTCGCGGGACTGACGTACGACCCCGAGGCCCTCGGCGGCTGCACGGTCCTCGACCTCGGCCCGGACGGCCGCGTCACCGGCGAGCGCGTCGCCCTCGCCGGCACCGCCGTCAACTGCGCGGGCGGCCGGACCCCCTGGAACACCTGGCTGAGCTGCGAGGAGACCGAGGACCGCGCGGGTACCTCCGGCTACGCGCTGGACCACGGCTACGTCTTCGAGGTGCACCCCGCGCATCCGCACCGCTCCGGCGCCGTCCCGCTCACCGCCCTGGGCCGCTTCGCGCACGAGGCCGTCGCCGTCGACCCGTACAGCGGGGTCGTCTACGAGACCGAGGACGCCTTCGTCGAGCCCTTCGGGCTGTTCTACCGGTTCCTGCCGCGGCGCCCGCTCGGCGGGCCGGGCTCGCTGCGGGCGGGCGGCGCCCTGGAGGCCCTGCGCGTGCCCGGGGTGGCGGACCTGGCGGCGGTGGACGAGCCGGGGGCCGAGTTCCCGGCCGAGTGGGTGCCCGTACCGGACCCCTCGGCGGCCGGGACCCCGATCCGGCTCCAGGACTTCGGGCCGGGCGGGATCACCCACGCCCAGAAGCTGGAGGGCTGCTACTGGGGCGAGGGCCGCGTGCACTTCGTCTCCAGCTACGCCCGCAGCAGCGAGGGCGCGGCCGCCGACCACCACGGGCAGGTGTGGTCCTACGACCCGCGCCGCGCCAGGCTCCGGCTGGACGTGCGCTTCGGCCCGGCCGCCGGCGTCCAGCTGCCCGGGGACTCCCCCGACAACATCTGCCTGGCGCCGGACGGCGGGCTGATGGTCTGTGAGGACGGCGGGGGCGCGCAGTACGTCTTCGGGGTGACGCCGGGCGGCGAGGTCTACGCGATGGCCCGCAACGCCGAGGACATCGGGCGGCCGGGGGCCCCGGAGTGGGGGGAGTTCGCCGGTGTCACCTTCTCGCCCGACGGGCGGACGATGTACGTCAACGCCTACGCCCCGGGGACCACCTTCGCGGTGACCGGCCCCTGGCACTGACCCCCGCCGGTGCCCCGCGTACCGGCCCCCGTCACGTCGCGGCCCCGTTCGATCTCCTGCAGGATCGAACGAACCGACGGGATTGGGGTGGACAGCGATGGCGAGGAAGCAGAGCGGGAAACGGCCCGAGCCCGCCGGGCTGCGGGAGGTGCTGCGCGTCCCGGCGGGCCGGCGCCTCGACCTCCGCCGCTTCGACCCCCGCGCCCTCCCCTCGGGCCCCCGCGACAAGGCGGCCGCCCTCGCGGCGGCCGTCCCGACGGGGCAGCGGCTCGCCTCCCTCCAGGAACGGCTCTACGCGGCGAGCACGGCCGGCGACCGCCGCCGCCTCCTGCTCGTCCTCCAGGGCATGGACACCAGCGGCAAGGGCGGCACGCTCAAGCACGTGATCGGCATGTTCAACCCTTCCGGATGCCGGATCAGGGCCTTCAAGGAGCCCACCCCCGAGGAACGGAGCCACCCCTTCCTCTGGCGCGTGGAGCAGGCGCTCCCCCTGCCGGGCGAGATCGGCATCTTCGACCGTTCGCACTACGAGGACGTCCTGATCGCCCGGGTCCGCGAGCTGGTGCCGCGCAGTCAGCTGGGCCGCCGGTACGCCCAGATCAACCGGTTCGAGCAGGCCCTCGCGGACGACGGCGCGACCGTGGTGAAGGTCTTCCTCCACATCAGCTACGAGGAACAGCGCAAGCGGCTGCTGGAACGGCTCGACAACCCCGACAAGCACTGGAAGTTCGACGCGGGCGACATCGAGGAACGCACCCTGTGGCCCGAGTACCGGCACGCGTACGAACTGGCGCTGGAACGCTGCTCCACCGAGGCCGCACCCTGGTACGTCGTCCCCGCGGACCGCAAGTGGTACCGCAACTGGGCCATCGCCCAGCTGCTGCTGGAGCACCTGGAAGCCCTCGCGCCGCAGTATCCGAAGGCGGACTTCGACGTGGAGGAGTGCCGCATCCGTCTTCTTTCCACATAGTCATATATTTTGCGTACGTGACCATCTCTGTGCGCAAAGTAGCGGCCGTGGCCGCTCTCAGTGCCGCCCTCGGTACCGCCCTCGCCGGATGCGGGGGCGGCAACGGCACTTCGGAGGGCGGCCGTGAGGCCCGGCTGGGTGACTCCCCCGGGACCGCTCCCTCCGCTTCCGCCCCGGCCTCCCCCGGTTCCCCCGGCGCCGCTCCGGAGCCGAACGCCCCGGTCAGCCCGCTGCCGGGCGCACCGGGCAAGGCCCCGACGATGGCGCCCGGCCCCAACGGCCTGACCCCGGTCTTCGAACGGGCGAAGCAGACCGGCGACAAGACCGTGGCGCTGACCTTCGACGCCGACATGACGTCCGATCAGGGGCCGCGCGCCGCGGCCGGGGAGCAGTTCGACAACCCGCAGCTGATCGCGACCCTGCGGGCGCTCAAGGTGCCCTCGACGATCTTCATGACGGGCCGCTGGGCCGAGGAGTACCCGGACCAGGCGAAGTCCATCGGCACCGACCCGAACTTCGAGATCGCGAACCACTCCTACAGCCACCACGCCTTCAAGTCCCCCTGCTACGGACTGCCCGCCCTCGACGGCGAGGCCGCCCGGGCCGACGTGGACCGGGCCTTCGCCGCCTTCCGGAAGGCGGGCGCGGTGAACACCGTCCCCTACTTCCGCTTCCCCGGCGGCTGCTACGACGACCAGGCGCTGCGGGCGCTGTCCCCGGCGAAGGTCACGGCCGTCCAGTGGGACGTGGTCAGCGGGGACGCGTTCGCGAAGGACCCGGACGCGGTGGCCGAGCAGGTGCTCGCCGGGGTGAAGCCCGGCTCCGTGGTGGTCATGCACTGCACGCGCAGCGCCGCCCCGGTCACCGAGGAGGCGATCCAGAAGATCGTCCCCGAGCTGCGCAGGCGCGGCTACCGGTTCGTGAAGGTCTCCGAGCTGATCGGCAAGTGAGCGCGGCGGCTCAGCCAGAGCAGGCCGTGCGCTGCGCGTCCTGCCACTCGCACACCGGGCACAGCACCACGCCCGGGGTCGCGACCCCGTACTCGGTGGGCTTGCCGCACTCCAGGCAGTCCGCGTACGGCGGCCCCGCCACCCGCCCGGCCGGGGCCGCCGGGGCGGGGCAGTACGACGGGCTCTCGTCCAGCTGGTCCATACGTACGAGGGTACTCACCCGCCCCGCGGCCCGGCGGGCCGTCCGCGCGTCACGTACCGCCCGCGGCGGCGCGGTCGCCCGGGGGCGGGGTGGTGTCAGACGCGCATGGCCTGCGGGGTCTCGCGCAGCCCCGCGTCGGGACCCGGATACTCGCGGATCACCTCGTACCGCGTGTTGCGCTCCACCGGA